>JBEBSM010000155.1:0-8474 GCA_040394315.1 Lujinxingia vulgaris | reverse complement strand
TTCCACCGACGATACCGCCGAGGAAAACCATCATGATGGGCTCAAGCAGTGCGGTGAGGTTTCCAACGGCAACGTCGACTTCGTCTTCGTAGAAGTCGGCGATTTTGTTGAGCATGGTATCGAGCGCACCGGTGGCTTCACCGACGCCTATCATCTGGACGACCATCTTGGGGAAGACGTTGGTTTCCATGAGTGGATCGACCATGTTGTGACCTTCGGAAATCCGCTCACGTACGTAGGTGATGGCCTTTTCGATGGTCATATTGCCGGCCGTTTTGGCGACAATATTCAGACTGTCGATGATCGGAACACCGGACGAAACCATCGTTCCAAGCGTTCGTGTGAAGCTGGCGACGGCGGTTTTTCGAACCAGTGGCCCGAAAATAGGTGCTTTCAAGATGAATGCGTCGAATATCGCGCGGGTTGGCTGGTATTTCAAAAGCCACTGCGTGATGAGCGACATGCCGACGAGCAGACCGACGATGACCAAGAAGTAGCTCTGGACGAACTCAGACATGGCCATAACGACGCGGGTTGGTGCGGGCAACTGGCCACCACCCATGTCGGCAAACATGGCTGCGAAGGTTGGGATGACTTTGTAAAGCATACCGATAACGATCACGATTGCGATTGCAAATACGATGATCGGATAGGTAAACGCACTTTTGATGCGGCTTTTCAGTTTTTCGGATTTTTCAATCTGCTGGGCCAGTCGGCTCATAACGGTGTCGAGAATACCGGCCATTTCGCCGGCGGCGACAAGACTTGTGTAGAGACTGTTGAACGCGCCGGGATGTTTGGCCATGGAATCGGCGAGTGTGGAACCGGCTTCGATGTCATTTTTTACGGCAGCGATGACTCGTTTGAAATTCTTATTGGGTTCGGCGCCACCGAGAATGTCGAGACATTGCACGAGCGGCAGACCGGCGTCGATCATGGTCGAGAACTGGCGCGTGAAGATAACCAGGTTCTTGGTGGGCACGCGTGTTCCGCCGAAGGAGAAGCTTTTGCCCGCGCGCTTTTTTTTGATTTTGGAAGCAGAAATATCCTGTCCGCGCAATCGCTGGGTGACTTCATCCGCGGAGGTCGCGTTCATTTCTCCTTTGCGAACGTCGCCTGCGCGATTTTTTCCTTCCCATACAAAGATTGGCATCGAATAACCTCAGGTGTCTTATGTTGAATCGACGTGCAGTTTTAGGTGTAACGAATCTGGGAGGAACGAGACGGTGGTTTGGAACCGCCACCAGCCGGGCCGCCGCCGCTTTCGATCATGGTGCGCAACTCTTCGGCATCGCTACTTCTTGAGATTGCGTCCTCAAGGGTAATACTACCTGCGCGATAGAGCAAAAATAATGATTGATTCATGGTTTGCATGAAGCTTCGCGACTGGCCGACCTGCATGGAAGAGTAAATCTGATGGATTTTATCTTCGCGAATCAGGTTTCGGATAGCGGGCGTTGGCACGAGCACTTCGGTTGCAAGGCATCGACCCTTGCCGGAGGCGTGGGGGATGAGCTGCTGGCTGATAATGCCCTCGAGTACAAACGAGAGCTGTGCGCGGATCTGGGACTGCTGATAGGCCGGGAATGCATCGATAATACGGTTGATGGTCTGCACGCAGCCGTTGGTGTGCAGGGTTCCCAGCGCAAGGTGTCCCGTCTCACTGATCGTCAGCGCAGCCTCGATCGTTTCCAAATCTCGCAACTCGCCGATCAGAACAACGTCGGGATCCTGGCGCAGGACGTAGCGCAGGGCGGATTTGAATCCGTCGGTATCGGCGCCGATCTCGCGTTGATTTACCAGACAGTTTTTGTGCTGATGCAGGTATTCGATCGGATCTTCGATGGTCAGGATGTGCAGGCGTTTTTCAACGTTGATTTTGTCGATCAGCGCGGCCAGCGAGGTGGACTTTCCCGATCCGGTGGGGCCGGTAAAGAGGACGAGTCCGCGTGGTTTGTCGGCGAAAGAGTTGATGACGGGCGGCAAACCGAGCTGTTCGACGGTGAGGATTTCAAAGGGAATGACGCGAAAAACGCCGGATACTGCGCCGCGTTGCATGAAGATGTTTCCGCGAAATCGGCTCAAACCTTTGACGCCAAACGACAGATCGAGCTCGTTGTTGGCTTCAAATATCTGCTTTTGGCTGTCGGTCAGAACACTGTAGCAGAGCATTCTGGTGTCTTGCGGCGACAGCTTATTGGTCTTGAGTGGGATGAGCGAACCGTCGATCCGCAGTTGCGGAGCAGCGCCGACGGTGATGTGCAGATCGCTTGCGCCTTGCTCGACCATTACGTTTAGGAGTTGATGCAGATTGGCCATTTTATATGTTTCCTTGCGACAGGTGGCTTAAGGATAAAAGAAACCAGATGAACATCAGTCAGGCGCGGTGTTTCGTGAAACTTCTTCGGGCGTGGTGACGCCTTCGAGCATTTTTTTAACGCCAGCCATACGCAGGGAGTCCATGCCCAGGCGAATTGCTTCGGCCTTGAGTTCGGCGGTGGAATAGCCCTGGAGGATGTACTCTTTGAGCTCGTTTCCGCAGTGCAGAATTTCGTACAGAGCGACTCGGCCGCGATAGCCGGTGCCGTTACAATTGGTGCAGCCTTCGCCGCGGCCGCGGTAAATCGGCTCATTGAGACGATGCTCAGGGACCTGCAAATCGAGCCGCGTTTGCATGGGCACGTCGTAAAGTTCTTTGCAGTCTGAGCAAATACGGCGTGCAAGTCGCTGGGCAACGATGACGTTGAGCGATGCGGTGACGAGAAACGGCTCGATACCCATGTTCAGCAAACGGCTGATCGTGCTGGGCGCATCGTTGGTATGCAGCGTGCTGAGAACCATGTGACCGGTAAGAGCGGCTTTGATGGCGATTTCGGCCGTTTCAAAGTCTCGAATCTCACCGACCATGATGATGTCAGGGTCCTGGCGCAAAAAGGAGCGCAGGGCGGCGGCGAAGTTCAGGCCAATCGACTCATGCATCTGGCACTGATTGATACCTTCGAGGTTGAACTCGACGGGATCTTCAGCGGTGGAGATGTTGGAGCCGACCTGGTTGAGTTCGCTGAGCGCGGAATACAGTGTGGTGGTTTTACCGGAACCGGTTGGTCCGGTAACCAGACACATTCCGAAGGGCAGGTGGATGGCGTCCTGAAATACTTTCAGCGGAGCGGCATCGAAACCAAGTTTGGTCATGTCGAGCTGCAGGTTGCTCTTGTCGAGCAAACGCATAACGATTTTTTCGCCGAAAAGCGTTGGCAAAACGCTAACACGAAAGTCCATCTCTTTGTTGCGGCCCATTTTGAGCTTAATACGGCCGTCCTGTGGCAGACGTCGCTCGGCGATGTCGAGGTTGGCCATGATCTTGAGACGCGAGGTCATCGCGTTTTTGAGCTTTGTGGGCGGACGCATGACTTCGTTCAAAACACCGTCGACGCGAAAGCGCACGCGGAATTCTTTTTCGTACGGCTCGATATGAATATCGGAAGCGCCGCGTTTGATGGCGTCGACCAGGATGTGGTTAACCAGGCGGATAACGGGCGCGTCTTCACTCTGGCGAGCGAGGTCGTTGACGTCGACACCTTCTTCGGCGTCTGCGTAATCGACATCATCCAGGTCGAGTTCGTCTAAAATCGCGTCGTAATCAATGCCGGGACCGGCAGCGATTCCGTAGTATTTGTTGATCGCTTCTTCGATACCGGTTTCGCTGGCGACGACGACTTCAATATTGTAGCCGGTCATGAAACGCAGATCGTCGATCGCGTAAATATTGGACGGATCGGCCATGGCGATGACCAGCGTCGCGCCGGAGCGATTCACTGGAATGCACTGATGTCGCGAGGCAACTTCGCGCGGGATAAGCGCGATGATGTTTTCCGGGATTTTGATACCGGCCAGCGATACGGATGGAACGCCAAAGTGCTTGCTCAAAAATGTTGTGAGATCGCCTTCGTTCAAAAACCCCATGCGGGAGAGTTCATGACCAAGCCGGCTGCCGTCGCGTTTGGCGCGGTCTTGTGCCTGTTTGAGTTGAACTGGCGAGATGAGTTTCTCGCGGATAAGCAATTCGCCGAGACGTTCTTTGGACATAGGGCAACCGGATGAAAAGAGTGTTTCACGCGCGTTTTGTATCAAGCACCGGGGAACTGATGTGTCTGCCGGAGCTTGTCGTCAAAAACCACGCGTTAGGATGTTGAAGGGATGTGCTTTGAAAGCATTATCGTCAATTTAAGTTATCAGTGGGTGTGAAATGTGTCAATTTAAGGATGGTCGCTGGCGTTCTGGTGGTCCGATCAATCGTAAATAATTTTTACGTCAAACGGGCGATAGGATTGCTGGTTGGGGACGGCGGAGTTTCCAAGTTGTCCATCGGCGTTGGATCCCCAGCATTTGACGTTGCTGTCGCCGGTGATGGCGCAGGAGTTGCGGGCGCCAAGCGTCAGGTCGCGTGCGCGGACGATTTTTGAGTCGACATCGAGATAAATGGAGGTCGGGACAGGCCAGGCGTTGGTCGTGCCGTCGCCGAGCTGTCCGTCGGCGTTGAGGCCCATGCACTGGATGTTGGTTTTTGTACTCTCAAGCTCTTCAATCAACATGCAAAAGTGATTTGCGCCGCCGCTGATGTGGGTGGTTTTGCGCACGGGAATTTGTATCGGGCTGAGCGCTGCATTGTTGTTGTAAATACCGGTAATTTTGTTTTGGTTATTGTGTTTGACGACCGGTGCACTGTCGGGATGAGGTGTGCTTACTCTGTCGGGGAAAATTGAGCAGAATTGCGAAGGCAAGGAGTCTGCCTGGCCGTTGGGTTTTTCGCCGATGATTACATCACACTTGAAATTCGCAGATGTGGCGCGCGCCATCGTGCCCCAGCACCAGACTTCACCGTTTGTTTTGAGCGCACAGGAGAAGTCATCGCCCAACGCCAGGGATTCAACATCGGTCAGGCCGGGAACCTGGACCGGGTATTTCTCGCGCGTGACGATATCGAGTGAGAACAACGGATCGTCAAAATGTGAGTAGGCTTCGATGTAGTCTGAAGTGAAGTTTTTCTCGAGATTTCCGAGCTGTCCAAAACGGTTGCGGCCCCAGCAATGTACCGAGCCATCTGCGGATTTGATGGCGCAGTTATGGTGTTGGCCGGCTGCAATGGATTTGACGCCGGAAGTCAGGCCGGTGACGTCGAGCGGGCGACCGATATTGACCGCAAAATCAACATTGATATTGCCGATCTGGCCGTAATTATTGAATCCCCAGCAGACAACGCCGCCGTCAACCACCGCGCAGGAGTGAGCGCTGCCGGAAACAACCTGTGTGGCGCCGCTCTGAATAGCTCTCTCGCCTGGTTTCGGTGCGCTAACGGTGGTTGCAATGCCTAGCTGGCTGTTGGTGTTGTCGCCCCAGCACACAACGCCGCCGTCGTGAAGCAACCCGCAGGTGTGACGGCCGCCGGCAGCGACGTTCGTTGTAATATCGATTCCGACGACGTTCACCGGGTTGAGGCGTTTGGACGTGGTGCTGTCGCCGAGCTGACCGGAATTGTTGGTGCCCCAGCATTTTACCTTTCCGGAACCGACGGCGCAGGCGTGTTGATCGTTCGACGAGATATTGTCTACGCAAAAGTAGTTGCAGTTCA
Source organism: Lujinxingia vulgaris (assembly GCA_040394315.1). GTDB lineage: Bacteria > Myxococcota_A > Bradymonadia > Bradymonadales > Bradymonadaceae > JACCWM01. The sequence goes on along the minus strand of JBEBSM010000155.1, from coordinate 2,845 downwards.
GCGTGCCGCCGCAGCCGTCAGGGATATCGCCGCACATCGCGTTTGCTTCGCGACAGGTCGTTGGCTTGCAGCCACATTCGTTGACTTTGCCGCCGCCGCCACAGGTTTCAAACTCGTTTTCGCAAACAAGCCCGGCGGTTCCACAGTCAATCGCGCGCTCGACGCCGCAGTGGTCCACAACTGTTTTTTCGCCACATTCTAAGGCGTGCAGCTCGCAGAGTTCAACAATCGAAGGCGGAGCACATTCGCACTTATTCTCTGTGCCAAGCTCGCCGCACGTTGCTTTGCCTTCGCAGGTTCCACAATCCTCGATGGTTCGTATCGCGCCGCATTTGTCGGTAGCGGTGATTTTGCCACATTGCGCGTCGTTGGCTGCGCAGAGTTCTACGTCTGTTTCTGGAACGCAGGGCGTTGCGTCTTCCGTAGTATCTTCGGTGACGTCATCCGATGTGTTGTTCGCATCATTGGCAGCGTCGTCGGCAGTGTCAGCAGTGTCGGCAGCGTCGGCCGTTGAGTCTGAAGCGTCGCGCTGCGCATTGTTAGCGCCGGGCACTTCGGTTGGGAGCCGTCTTGCTGGCTCACTATCGTCAGAACACGCGGCCGACAAAAGAAAACAGAATAATAAGGCGAGCGAAATGAAGTGTTTCATGGCTGTTCACCGCAAATTCATGGTTTTCGAAGCGAAAGGTACTCTTCGAAAAATACAAAATAGATTGAATTCAAATGATTTCTGTCCACCGACAGATGAATTGTATGTGAGCATAGAGGAAAAAGGGAATTGTGTATATTTCAAAGCGCGTACATTCGCCTCAGCGATGCATCACGGTTTTGATTGATGTTTGGCATCATGTCTGAAAATTTGTAGAGTCGCTTTTTCATGAATGCTACGATGGAGTCTTATGATGGCTGCGCGCTATGAAGATGAATATTTGATACAAATTAAAAATGTTAGCAAACGATACGAAGCGTTGACTGCAGTGAACGACGTGTCGATGAATATTTGCCCCGGCGAAATTTTCGCGATGTTAGGACCCAATGGTGCAGGCAAGACGACGCTTATTGGTTGCGTAACCGGACTGGTGTCGGATTTTGAGGGGGGCATCACGGTTGCCGGTTTTGATGTGAAAAAAGACTATCGGATTACGCGCCGATTGATCGGACTTGTGCCACAAGAGCTCAATTACGATCCGTTTTTTACGGTTCGCCAGTCGCTCGAGTTTCAGGGCGCATATTATGGACAGCGTCCGCCAAAGGGCAGGGTGGACGAGCTGTTGGAAGCGTTCTCGCTGGCCGACAAGGCCGAGGCTAACTCGCGGTGGCTGTCCGGCGGTATGAAGCGTCGTTTGATGATCTGCAAAGCGTTGATGCACGATCCAGTAATGTTGTTTTTGGACGAGCCAACGGCCGGCGTAGACGTCAATTTACGCGACGAATTGTGGACGTACGTCGAAAATTTACGTGCAATGGGAACCACCATTGTATTGACCACCCATTATATAGAGGAAGCCCAGCAGCTTGCGGACCGGGTCGGTATTATGAATCGTGGGCGGCTCGTGCGGGTCGATACGCGCGCCAACCTGATGGAGCAATTTGGAAAACGTCATGTGGATGTGACGCTCGGCAGCGACATTAGCAAAGAACTGCTGGCAAAGTTTACCGATCTTGACGTTCGTCCGCTCAACGAGCGCGTTCTCCAACTGGCTTTTCACGACCGGCCGGGCGAACTCGCTGACGGGCAACGCACGCCGCTGGAGCGCTTGCTTCAGGGGATTTTGTCGGAAGAGGGTTTTCATATCGAGTCGATCGAAACCGGCAGCCGTTCCCTGGAAGAAATTTTCCGAGAGCTCATCGAATCCGACGTAGAATCCGATGCGAAATCGGGAGGTGCACAGTGAGCAGCAAAGAAGAACAACTTTTGCCACCAAAAGCCGTGGAAGCAGCGCGGTTGCGCATCGCCGCGATGTCGAAAACCGCCCAGGAAACCAATATTCTCGGTCCGTGGACGCTGTTTTCCAAGGAAGTGTACCGTTTCGTGCGGCTTGCCGGGCAAACCCTGGTCAGTCCGGTCGTCACAACGCTTTTGTATTTTCTGGTATTTGGCTATTCGCTGGGCAGCCGGCTGCAGGAAATCGAGGGCATTCCATACATCGACTTTTTGGTGCCCGGGCTTGTGATGTTGGCGCTGATCAATAACGCGTACATCAATGCAGCGTTTTCGTTGTTTATTACCAAGATTCAGGGAACGGTGGTCGATGTTTTGGTGACGCCACTTTCGCCCGGTCATATCATGTTGGGTTATATCGGCGCGTCGGTTGTGCGCTCGCTGTTGGTCGGAACGATTATCTGGATCGTTGCCCTGTTGATGGGGGCGAGTGCGTTCCACAATCCGCTCATCATCGCGGTTTTTATGTTGCTGACGGCGCTGTTCTTTTCGTTTGTCGGCATGGTGATGGCGATATTGAGCGAGGATTTCGACAAGATCAATCTATTGCCAAGTTTTGTGATTACACCGCTGACCTTTTTGGGAGGCGTGTTTTATTCGGTCAAGATGTTGCCGGATCCATGGGGAACGGTCTCGTTGCTCAACCCGGTGCTCTACATGGTCAACGGCCTACGCCTGGGAATGACCGGTATAACTGACGTACCGATGTGGCGCGGGTTGGTCATCTTGCTCGTGCTCAACGCGGCGTTTGGCGCGTATGGATACTGGCTGTTGTACACGGGTAAGAATCTGCGCGAATAGAACGTCAAAAAGCCGGAGACTCTTGAAAGAGTTTCCGGCTTTTTGGTGAGTAGCGGGAGCAGGATTCGAACCTGCGACCTTCGGGTTATGAGCCCGACGAGC
>JBEBSM010000154.1:0-8511 GCA_040394315.1 Lujinxingia vulgaris | reverse complement strand
CGAATCGTGCAATCGCCACCCAGCGAAATGCCCTCTTCGTTGGTATCGATATAGTCCACAATATACTGCAGCACACTCGCGCGATCGAGAATATCGCCGTACTTATCGTTTTGCTCAAAAATCCCGTCGTACTGTTCATCGAGAAACATCGAGCAGAGCTGCAATAAATCGCCATGACGAATTTCGTCACGCGCAAATGTATTCAGATCAATTCGTCCGTCTTCCGGCGTCACTTTGACATCAAAACGACCCGTAAAATCGCCAAAACCACCAATGCCCGCATCCGACAGACTCACGCCACCAATCGGCGTCTCAATCCGACCCGAGTTAAACGGCCCCATCAGCAGATCGATATACTGATACATCTGAAAGTTACTACTTCGCATCGCACGCGCCATTGCTTTCGCAATCTCATCGTCCGCCGAACGCGATTCATCCATCAACGCGTACTGAAAAGCTATCAGCAGTCGCGACAAATTCACGCCCGAACGCGCAAAATAATAGCTCTTCAAATTATCGCGTTCGTTCGATGCCAGCGCCAGATTCAAACGCGTCGCATACACAAACTCGATAACGGCCGTCGACAAAATCACAATCGTGACCAGCGCCAAAATCAACGCAACACCACGCGGCTTTTCACGTCGCCCAGAATCTTTTGACGCCGAAAAAGGCAACCGCGCCGGCTGATCTAGCCCGTCGATGACCTGTTTCGTTATTTTCGCAAGAATGCTCATCATCGTCAAAACTCCAGGACTTCGGTCATCGCGATTTGAGTCTGCGTCGTAAAAACCTCGGCCTTGCTACGTGGTCCCTGCGCCGGCAATGTCAGCGTAATCCGAATGCGTGGAGGCAATCGTCCCGAAAACTGACGCCGCGTCGTATCCCATTCGCTGATCCATCGGCCCTGCGCCACTTCCTTTGCCGTTCCAAGCTGCACTTCACCCGCATCCCAGTACTCAAACTTGATGCTCTCGATCTCTGGAATCATCAGATAAACCGAGCCACCACGCTTGATATTGTCATCCAGTGAGTTGTCGTGACGACGCATCAACTGCTGCACCGGACGGCCATCTTCTGCAAAACCGCGCCGCACAAAATAGCCAATCTCCGTATGATGACTGGCACGCTCACCATCCAGCGTGCGCACGTGCGCAAGGGACGTAAAATCGATCCGATCAGCCCGTCCGATCATCCCAAACTGCACCGGCTCGCGCATATCGCGCCGCGCACCGCGCGCATCCTCCGGATCTTCCTGCGTCAACGCTTCCGGTTCACCCGGCAACTGCTCGCCGCCATGAGCCGGTCCGGCCAGATACGCGCCCGCAAGCTCCGTTGCCATTCGATTCATCGAAAGCCGGACCATCTGAAAGCGCTCATACCGCTCTTCCAAAAAGTCGCGCGTCTCAAACATATTCGAGATGCTCGCCCAAACGACTACCGAAATCGCTGCCATAATACTGACTGCGATCAACACTTCGACCAACGTAAAACCGCTCGTCGACCGTCTGGGATTTGACAGATTCTTCAACATTTCGCGCATCAGTCACCTCCCGACATTGTGTCAGAACTGCCGCCGCCGCCAAAAATATTGAATTCTTTCTCTTCCAGATCGACCAGATACTGCATCACTTCGACCGGAAATTCCTTGCCGCCAAAATCAAAATAGACCGTCAACTTCACGCGCCGGATCTTGGTTCCGATTTGATTCAACATCTCTGGAAGCATGCTGACCATCATCGGCAACATCGTGCTAAACGCAGCGTTTCCCTGCATCGCACCGCCCTTGGCATCCATTCCACCAAAGAGCTGAGCATTCAACTGCGCCAGAAATGCATCCTTGGCATCGTCCGGAATCTCAACCGGCTCCACCAACGCTTCCCAGCGAAATTCCGGATGTCCCTCGTCGCGAAACGTCCCGCTAAACGAGCGATCGGACGTCGAAAAACCGTCTTCCATCAAGTCGTACTCAATGTCCGTCATTTTACTGCGCGCCAGCAAACTTGCCTGCGTGAGCTGATTGGAAAAAACAGCCTGCTGACCGCTGTTCGCCATCGTTCCCATCAACACCGTCAAAGCCGACGACAAAACGGCGAGTGCAATCAACACCTCGATCAGCGAGTAACCAAGCCCCCTCACTGTCTTTGTTGTCTTCCCTCGTTTAATCATCGAGCTCCTCTTCGCCAAACCCTGGCGGCGTTTCCAACTCACCGCTGTAAATCATCACGCGTCCAGTCAACGGCTCTGTAATCAACGTGTACCGTGCACCGGCTTCATCTCCGATTACGATCAACGCCTGTTCCTGAAAACCATTCCTGAAAAAGCTAACCGACGCCTTTCCTGTCTCAAAAGGCAATCGCTGATGCGCTGTCTGAACCTTATAAATCCGAATGCCTTCTGGCAGCGTCTTAGGCTTCAAAACACCGTCCTGAACGCGCTCAAAAGTAACATTTCGATTCAGATTGAACGGATCCGCCTCGTCTTTAGCAAACAGATCGTTATCGTCCTGAAAACGCTTCGCAAGCTCGCGCGCTTCCTCCGGCAACAGATCGTCGGAATCGTTCACTTCCGCGCTCGCCACAACCACCGGGCTTTTCGTAACTTCTGAATAATATTCGTTCGTATCCAGATCGAATACCAAACGATACTGCGCATTATTCAGACCGGCCTGGCTGTACGTGTACTGAATCGCCGATGTCAGCCGCATCGCCTCGTCTTTGAGTTTTGTGTGCGTGAGCAAACCGAGCATATACACGCCGATACTCATGATCCCGCCTACAAGGGCCAGGACCACAAGCAACTCAACCAGCGTTACACCCCGTTCATGTCGATAGTTTCGACGTCTCATCAAGTCTCCACGCACACAAAATCATGATTCTTACTTTTCAACGCCGACGTCGTCCTCAGTGCCTTCCTGACCATCCGGGCCAGCACTGATGATCGTAAACTCACGATTGCTGATTTTTGTGTAGATGTACTCGCCGCCCCATGGATCCAGATTGATTTGCTTGGTCAACGGAGACGGACCGGTCGTCAATTCTTCCAACGAATCCGGTAAACGATGTGGAGAACTCATCAAATAATACGAGTTCACCATGCCTTCCATCTGACTGATCTCCAGACCCGCCGTCTTTACGTTAGCCTGATCCAGTGCGCCGAAGACGAAAAACCCGACCACGCCCATGACCGACGCCATAATCGTTACAACGATCATGATCTCGACCAGTGTCATACCACGCGGCGCTACCATGCGTGTTCCCATCGCTCGATTCGTTGCGCGCAATGCGCTAAATTTTGTCTTCATATCATTGCTCCCTGTGCAAAAGTTGGATGCTCTCAAACCAACACTGTTTATTCTGGATAGATAACCAAACGACTTCATCACATTACCGACTGGTTTAACTGCAAAATCGGCAACATGATCGCAAACACGATAAACGCAACGACCACACCCATGCCGACAATCATGATAGGCTCCAACACCTTCGTCATGGCATCGATCTGAATATCAACCTGCTGCTTGTAACTAAACGCAACGTTTTCAAGCATTTCCTCAAGCTGACCACTACGCTCTCCAACCGCAATCATATGCGTAACAAGCGGCGGAAATTCACCGGAACGCTTCAGCGGCTGCGCGATGCTTTCACCTTCACGGATGTTCACCCGTGCATCTTCAATCACTTCTACGAGCCGCGTATTTCCGAGAATATTTTTTACAATATCCAGCGCCGTCAAAAGTGGCACGCCACTGGACAGCAACGTCGCCAGCGTGCTCGCGAAACGCGAAATAGCGATCATTCGCACCAGATTCCCAACAATCGGAATCTTCAATACGAAGCGATCCCACTTCAGTTCACCGGTTTTCGAGCGCGTCCATCGCACAAACGCAAAAGCTAGCGCGCCAAGCGCCGGAAAAATAATCCACCAAAAACTACCGATAAGCTCGCTTGAGCCGATCAGTAAATTCGTGATCCATGGCAGCGCCTGCCCCTGGTTTTTGAAAATCGCAGTTACCTTAGGAATAACAAACGCAAACAAAATCCCGAGAATACCCACGCCGACAAGAGCCATGATGATCGGATAAACCATCGCTCCGATAATCTTGCTGCGAAGCTCTATCTGCGCGTCCAAAAACCCGGTCAATCGGTCCAGAACTGTATCCAGATTTCCAGAACTCTCGCCCGCACGCACCATATTTACATACAGCGGCGTAAACGCTTTGGGATGATCGCTCAGAACATTCGCAAGGCTCGAACCTTCGTTCACGCGCCGACGAATATCCGACAAAATCCGCTTCAGCTCTTCTTTTTCCGCCTGCTCGGTCAATGCCGACAAGGTCTCAACCAGCGGAATTCCGGCCCGAATCAACGTCGCCATCTGACGGGTAAAAACCGCGATATCGCTGATTTTTACGCGTTCAAACATCTTCAATACGTTAACGTCGCGATTTTGCGCCGAACCCGCCTTGCCTTTACCTTCGAAAACTTCGGTTACAAAGATCCCCTTCGCCTGCAACGCGGTACGAAGCGCGTTCACGCTCTCGGCATCCAGAAGTCCCTTGACCTGTTTTCCGGCCTTATTCAGACCTTTATATTCGTAAATCGGCACGTTTTACTCTCAATTCAGCCTGGGAATCGCTGTACAACATCAATCGGTAGAATCTTCCTGCGTGGTGACGCGCATAACTTCTTCAATACTCGTCTGGCCTGCCAGGATTTTCAGAGCGCCGTCATCACGCAACGAACGCATCCCCGCCGCCTGACCAGCACGCTTGATTGTGGCCGCATCCGCACGATTCATAATCAGCTTGCGAACCTCGTCCTCAATCGTCAGAACCTCATAAATACCCATTCGACCGCGGTATCCAAGACCCAGACAATTCTCACATTCACCACCCACCGACGGCTTGAAAACAACGCCATTGCACTTGTGATCAAGATCCTCAAGCGTGAGATTGAGCTCTTTCAATTCATCCTCAAACGGTCTGTAAGCAACCTTGCAAACCGGACACAGTTTTCGAACAAGTCGCTGCGCAACCGACGCAATAATCGTCGAACTCACCAAAAACGGCTCAACACCCATGTCCGTCAAACGCGTAAACGCACCCGCCGCATCGTTCGTATGCAAGGTCGAAAACACAAGGTGCCCCGTCAGCGACGCCTGAATGGCCATCTCGGCCGTCTCGACGTCACGAATCTCACCGACCATGATGACGTCCGGATCATGACGCAAATAACTGCGCAAACCGGCCGCAAACGTCAGCTGAATCTTTGGCTGCACCTGCATCTGACTGATTCCGTCGACCTGATACTCAACCGGATCTTCAATCGTCAAAATGTTCTTATCCGGACTGTTGATCTCGCTCAAACATGAATAAAGCGTCGTCGTTTTACCGCTACCCGTTGGACCCGTAACCAGAATAATTCCGTGCGGCCGGTAAATCAGCTTCAGCAAATGATTCAGATGATCATCAGCCAGACCGATATCACGCAGGTTCAAAAGCACCGCAGACTTATCCAGCAAACGCATCGTAATGCGCTCGCCGTGCACTGCCGGCGCCGTCGCCACACGAATATCAATGTCCTTGCCTGCCATTTTGATGCGAATTCGACCGTCCTGCGGCAAGCGCTTTTCAGCGATGTTCAATCCCGCCATAATCTTCACACGCGTGCTCACACTCGCGTGAAAACGCTTGGGCGGACTGGCAACAGCCTTCAAAACACCGTCGACACGAAACCGAACCACGATTTCTTTCTCGCCAGGCTCGATATGAATATCACTGTCGCGCTCACGAACGGCCTGCACAAACAGACTATTCACAAAACGAATAACCGGCGCTTCATCATCATCGCTTGCATCGAGCAAGTCGTTGATATCAATCGCAGTATCTTCGTTATGCGGATTTTCGGCTTCGTCCAGACCATCCAGACCACCGCCCAGATTGCGGCTCTTGCGGTCGAACGCGCTGTTGATCGAACTCATCAAAGGCGTGCGCGCTACCAGGACCGGCAAAACCTCATGCCCGACCAAAAACCGCACTTCGTCCAGCACTTCGACGTTCAACGGATCGTCGGTCGCAACCAGCGCATAACCGTTTTTGATATTCAGCGGCAGCACGTGATTTTCACGCGCATACCCGAGCTGCATGTTCTCAATCAGGTTCAGATCGACATCATCCACCTCGATCTTTTCCATAAACGGATAATCAAGCTGACGAGCGAGCGCAACGATAACGTCAGGCTCCGTTACAAGTTCCAGATCGATCAAGACTTCGCCCAGACGGCCGCCCTTATCCGCCTGAAACTTGAGTCCCCGCTCAAGGCCAGCGGGCTGTAATTTGCCCATCTGAATTAGAATTTCGCCGAGCAATTGCCGATTATACATCCGTTTTACTCCACCACGTCGAGATCATACACCTCTATTTGAGCCCCTGGCTCCTGACCCGTCGGTTTTGATTCTCCCGGCGATGTTGATGGCTGCGCACCCGATGGCTGCGCGCCTTGTTGTCCGCTCTGTCCGCCCGGATTCAAAATCCGGAAGCGCGGACCGTTATCTTGAAACGATTCCAACGCCTCGCGACGTGCACGTTCCGCATCACGCGCCGAGCCGACTTCCTGACGCATCCGCTCCACAAGACCGCTCTTTTTCTGAAAGTTAACGGTTTTCATGTAATCCAGATCGCGCTTTCCAAACAGCTTGAGCAACTCCTGGCGCTCCTGCAGTTTTCGATCATAAATCTTGGTCAAATCGTCTTCACTCTCGATAATATAAGGAGTGAGCATCAGAACGAGATTTTGTTTCGTCGTCAGCGTGCTCGTGTTTCGGAACAACAATCCAATCAACGGAATGTCTCCCAGAAACGGAACTTTCTCGATCGTGTCGTTTTCGACATCACGGATCAGACCACCAATGACGACTGTCGACTGATCTTTAACCAACACCGTCGTCTTTGCATTGCGACGTGTTCGAATTGGTGCTCCCGCACCCAGACCACCGGCGCCCTTGATGTCACTGATTTCCTGATCGACCTCGAGCCGTACATAGCCGCTCTCGTTGACCTGCGGCAAAATTCGCAGCGTAATACCAACGTCTTCGTATTCGATCGGCGAAATCAAACCACCCGCCAGTCCGGCCAGGCCGCCAAGACCACCCAGGCCACCGCCCGCTGAATCCAGACCACCCAGACCGCCCAACAAACTCGTCAGACCGCCGCCGCCAGCACTGATTCCTCGCAAAAACGGAACGCGCTCACCGACCACGATTTCGGCCTCTTCATTGTCCATCGTCAAAATCGCCGGTGTAGACAAAATATTAACCGAGTTATCCGTCTGCGTTGCCTGCAACAACAGTGCAAACGCCGGCAGCGAAATACTCGTTCCCGGAATCTTGACCATCGGCCCAAGCAATCCAAGCGCACCACCCGCACCGCCCAGAGCCTGCTCAATGCCCTGATAGTTCGACTGCCCCAAAACCAGGCCACTCGTTCCACTGACCAGACCATCATCGATTGCCTGCTGCGGAATCAGACTTTCAAAATCTTGACCCAGACCGGCATTAAACCCGATACCGAGCTTACGATTCACGTCCAGACCGATTTCCATAATGACCGCCTCGACGTAAACCTGACGACGCGGCCTATCGAGCATGCCAATCACGTTCTCAAGCGAGAGATAATCGCGCGGCGAGGCCACCACAACCAGTGCATTCGTGGCCTTGTGCGCCGTAATCTGAACATCGCCCGACAACAACGAAGCAACACCAGCAGCCGGCGCTGCTGTAGCCTGCGGACGGCCACCACGACTAGAAGATGTACCTCTCTGCGATGACTGCACACCCGATGCCAGCGACGACAACGTCGACGCCAGGTCTTCCGCACTTGCGTATTCCAAGAAACGAACGTGAATCTGTCCGCCAACAGCCGTCGGCACGTCCAGAATCTCGATCATTTCACTGATCCGCTCAAAAGAGCGCTGATTCGTCACAATAATAAGCTGATTGGTGCGGTCATCCGAAATAATCTCGGAAATTACCACGTCACTATCCGACCCACTCGATTCAGAAATGGATGCGCTCGATTGCGTGGCCGCACGACGCTGCGCTGCGGTTTGACGCGCAGCCGGCCGCTGTGCCGAAGAAGCCTGCTGACCACCCTCAAAAACTTCCTTGAGTTTCGTCGCCACTTCCGCCGCTTCTGCATACAAAACCTTGTACACATACACGTTATGAACCGCCTCACCCTTATCCAGACGCTGCAGGTTTGCACCGTTTTCCGTAATAATCAGGCTGGAATGATAAGGAATAATCGACGCGCTCGGGCTTGCAAAGCTCTTCAAGATCTCCGTAATTTCGTCGATTTTCGCATTTTCCACCGGCACAATCGCGGTGACCATGCGCGCTTCATTCGGAATCCGTTGACCATCCTCATACGGCGTCATCGGCTCGGTAATTGCCTTATTGGACTCCACTATCTTCAAAAAGTTGCCCATCGGAACAACCGTCAGACCATTGATCTCC
>JBEBSM010000153.1:0-8517 GCA_040394315.1 Lujinxingia vulgaris | reverse complement strand
GGCAATCAATAATGACCTAAAAAACTATGGAGTTTGAATGGATTCGAATGTTATTTGTGCATCAGAAAGATCGTCTCGTTGGCCTCGCCGCTCAGGATTAATTGCACTGGTTTTGGCGCTTGTGCTCCTTGGAGCTTGTGGTGGGAGCGAGAACGAACGCGACGACGCGAACAATAATAACAAGCCTGTAGTAAACAATCCCAACAATGTTACTGCGCCGAGCTGTGATGAGCCGCAGCTATTGAAAAGCGCGGATGTTAACGGTGGTGTTACCCTGGCGAAGGGTTGCTATACGGTGGAAAGTCGCATCACTGTGAACGACGGTGTGCTCACGCTGGAGCCGGGTGTTTCGATCGTGTTTTCCAAAGATGCGGGATTTAGCTTTTCGGGCACCGGTGCATTTGCGGCCGTGGGGACGTCGGAAGAACAAATTTTTCTGACCGGAAGCGTGCAGGAGCAGGGGCACTGGCGAGGGTTGTACTTTGAGAAATCGAATTCTCCGAGCAACAAGCTGGATTTTGTCGTCTTGTCTCATGCCGGAGGCAGTAAGTGGCACGGTGGCGTATCGAGCGCGGGTATTTTTATAGAGGGCGATTCCAATCGGTTGCATATCAGCAACTCGACGTTTACGCATAATCTTCAGACAGGGATTCTGGCGAAAAGCGGAGGTGCGGACTTCAAGCTCGAAAGCTCGCATTTCAGTGATAACGAGTCACCGCTGTGGATTCATTCAAACCTGATCGGGAACTTGTCTGAGCTCAGCTTTAAGGACAATGCGAAACCTTCTATTCGTACCGGGCTTGTTGCAGAAACTATCGGAACTGCTCAAACATGGCCTGTTTTCGAGGTGCCTTATCGTGTGGCGAACACGTTGAAGGTGGGCGCTGCGCTCACGCTTGCACCGGGTGTGGTTCTCGAGTTTGAACAAGATTTCGGTATGGCTATCAGCGGCGAGGGCAGATTTATTGCCAAGGGCACTGAGGACAAGATGATTACGCTGACCGGCGTTGAAAAACAGCGTGGTTTTTGGCGCGGGCTTCATTTTGAAGACACGAAATCAAGCGCCAATGCGCTGGATTATGTGGTTGTAGAATATGCCGGTGCTGCAAAATGGCACGGTGGAGCTTCAAGCGGCGGCCTCTTTTTGGAGGGAAGCGGAGTCGCGCTGGCGATCAGTAATTCGGTATTCCGAGAGAACGCCGTAGCGGGAATCTTTTCAACTGGTATTGATGCGGACGTGACGGTTGCGTCAACATCGTTCGAGAATAATAAGCTGCCGATCTGGATGGCTGACAATCTGATTGGTGGTCTGGCTGCAGATAATGCGTTTGATGGAAATGATGAATCTTACGTTCTGGTAGGAAACGGTAGTGGTCCGAGAACCAATGTTACGAAGGACCAGACCTGGGTAACTTTGCCGGTGCCCTATCGCGTGGAACTGACTGTTTTGGTCAAAGGCAATTTGACGCTGTCGCCAGGCATGACCATCGAGTTCAAACAAGGCAAGGGGATCTACGTCGACGAAGGAACTCTGGCAGCGGATGCAACCGATGGTGATCGGATTCGGTTTATTGCAGCCGATGGCGAAACAGGTCAGGGCTTTTGGGCCGGTATTGGATTTACGAAGAGCTTTAGCAACAAAAATATCATTGCAAACGCTGACATTCTCTACGGCGGAGGCGCAGGGTGGAACGGTCTTGAGACCAGTTGGGCGAATCTCTACGCTACCGGTGGACGAGATAAAGCGCAGGTGGCTGTGAATAACGTCAAGATTGCTGGAAGCGGTGGGTATGGCATCTCTGCCGGAACGGATTCAGCCGTTAGTCCTTGCGAGAATGTGACGTTTGAAAACAATACAAAGGATGACATCACCGGTGCCGGTGCGAGTACATGTAATTGATGTAGCGAACGTTTTTTTAGCGTGAATTGTAAGGCCGGTGCAACCTTTCGGGGGTGTACCGGCCTTTTTTTCTCTTGCGTGACCGAAGTGGGTTGAGGTGTGTCTGTTAAAGTGGGCACGGTCAGTATAGTACGTTTCGCGAGGGCCAATCCAAGTGCTATAGAGCAAATTTTTTAGAATCATCCAGACATGTAGAAGTGAATATGAAAGACCTCTCAGAATACAATCCGGTGGCAGATCCAGTGTGGAGTTTTCTGGGGGCGCGCGCCGCAGGGCTTTCGTTTGCACTTGCCGGGCGCACGAAGTTGGTGTTGGAGGGAGAAGAGAATCTGCCGACGGCGCCGGTGCTTTTTGCGCCGAATCACTCTCATAAATACGACTTTTTACCGCTGCGTTATTTGCTGAATAAGCGAAAGAACATGCATCTGGTGACGTGGATCAAGTCGCGGGCGTTCAAAGATCCGGTGATGGCAAAAGTGCTGGGGAAGATGGGCAATATTCCGCTCAGTTCGCGTGGGTATCTCATCTCGGCGGACTTTGAAAAAGTTGTCGGGCGTCGTCCAAGTGAGCAGGAGTATCGGCACTTGCGCGAGCATGTGGACGACGCGGTGGCGCTGCCTGCGGGCGAGGTGTTTGCAAAGATTTTGTCTGCACCTCGGGCGATATCTGGCGCGTTGTTTGATGGTGAAAAGACGTCGTATCGGGAGGCGATGCGGGGGCTTTATTTTGAGGTGATGCAGGGCACGTTGGGGTTGGCCAGGGAGTGTATGGTGGTGGGGCATCACATGCATTTTTATCCGCAGGGCGCGGTTTCGAGCCGGTTGACGCGTGGAAAAGTGGGTGTGATTGAGGCGGCTCTGGCGCTGGATCTTCCAATCATTCCGGTGGGTATAAGTGGGTGTCGCGAGGTGTTTGTGGGGCAGGGCGCACGCTCTCGTAAGGGCGTCATTACGATTCGGATCGGTGAGCCGATGACGATCGATAAGGCGCGTTATGGGTCGGAGTTTCGGGCATTTCATCCGGACGATGAGGATGCGTTTCGAACGCTTTTGCAGGCAGATACGGACCGTGTCATGGAGCGGATCAATGCTCTGGTAGATCCGGCCTATCAGCAGGCTGAGGGTGCTGAATATGATGGCAAGGTTGGGATTGAGCGTTTTTATTGAGCGTCGTCGCGCAGATCAGGAGTGGTTGGAGTTATGGTGAAAATGTATGTGCGAAAACGATTCGATATTGGCTGGGCATCGTTGCTGGCGGGTGTGGGCTATCTGGTCAGGTCCGGGCGTCGGGCGGATTGTGAGCGGGCGGTAGAAGAGGCGTTTGCGGGGGAAGGTCCGGCGCTGGCGTGTTTGTCGGTGCGAAGTGGTTTTGATGTGTTTTTGTCGAGCGTTGGTTGGGCGAAAGGCAGTGAAGTTATTATGACGGCGGTCACGATTCCGGCGATGGGGGAAATTGTGGCGCATTACGGGTTTGTGGCGGTGGGCGTGGATGTGGATACGCGCAGTGTGCGCCCTGATATTGAAGCGATTGCGGCTGCGATTGGTCCGAAAACGCGGGCGATTGTCGTGGCGCATCTCTTTGGTACGCGGGTTTCTCTTACGGAGTTGCGGGCGCTGGCTACGCGCCACGATTTGGTGCTGATCGAGGATTGCGCGCAGAGTTATGACGGGCGGCCCGGGGCAATCAGATCGGTGGCGGATATTTCGATGTATAGCTTCGGGACGATCAAAACCGCGACCGCGTTTGGTGGGGCGGTGCTGGTTGTGAAGGATGAGGCGTTGTTGCAAAAAATGAGGGACGCGCAAGCAACGTATCCTGTGATGGGGACGCGTGTTTTTGGGGTGAAGTTGCTGAAGTATATCGCGCTGATTTTGTTGTCGATGCCGGTTCCGTATGGAGTTCTGGTGCGTGTTTTGGGCGCGGCAGGCAAAGATTACGACGCGTTTGCGCGAAATATGGTGAAGGGTTTTTCGGGGGCGCGCTTTTTTGAGGCCATTCGCCAGCAGCCTTCTGGCGCACAGTTAGCTCTGCTTCATCGACAGCTTAGCTCGTACAATCCGCAGCACGTCACAGCTCGGCAGGCGTGTGGTCATCAGTTGGCGGACATGCTTTCGGCGGATTTGCACTTTTATGGATGCGGAACAAAAGAGCATACTTACTGGCTTTTTGCGCTGGTGGTGGCCAATCCGGATGTTTTAATAAGTGCGCTGCGCGAGGCTGGTTTTGATGCGACGTCGGGGAGTTCGACGCTTGCGGTGATCGAGACAGATCTGGCGGATGCGCCGTGCATTGCGGAAGCGCGTTATGGGATGGAGCACATCGTTTATCTGCCACTGTATCCGGAGATGCCGGCGCGAAGTTTGAAGCAAATGGCGCAGGTGATAAACGAT
The DNA here is from genome assembly GCA_040394315.1 of Lujinxingia vulgaris. Lineage (GTDB taxonomy): Bacteria > Myxococcota_A > Bradymonadia > Bradymonadales > Bradymonadaceae > JACCWM01. The sequence goes on along the minus strand of JBEBSM010000153.1, from coordinate 4,227 downwards.
GTTGCGCAAGCGGGGGTTTTGCCGGAGCGTGCAGTGCCCGCGCGTAGAATTGTGAAGACTGAGGTTGCTTAGGAGTTTTGAGAGATGATGAAAGTTACGGTTGAGTCTGATTGTGGAAATACGCCGAAGGTCGAATTTATCAAGAAGATAAATATCGCGTTTGCGCAGGGTGACTCGGATTTTTTTGTCGCGCGTGTGACGGATAATATCGTCTGGGATCTGGTTGGTGACAAAAGAATCGAAGGCAAAGATGAGTTTGCAAAAACTCTGGAAAGTATGAAGGAGGTCGTTGCTACGGAATTGGTCTTTGAGAAAATTCTGACGCATCGAAAGCATGGCGCAGCCAATGGCGTGATGAAAATGCCGGATGGCAGCGCGTATGCTTTTTCGGATTTTTATGAGTTTCGGGGAACGAAGATCCGCAAGATTACGTCGTATGTGATCAAGGTGGCGTGAAGGTTTTAGACGTATGAAAGTGAACGCTGGTCATTCTTCATACAGAGGATGAATTTTGAAAAATCGAATGTGGCTTTATGTGGTGATTGTAGCGTTCCTGGGCCTTGGGCTTCTTTGTGGTGTGGGAGGATATTTGTTGAGCCAGCAATCGGATGTGCCCTCGGAGGAGTCGCCGGCGAAGTCCGATCTCGGGCTGAGCGGGGCGTCTTGTGATGTGAATGAGGCGTGTTGGTCCGGGCAATGCGAGGATGGGCAATGCGTGGCAAATCCGTTCGTGACGGTCTGGATTACGTTGGGTGGCGGAGACACGGAGTACGATCAGATTCATTTGCCGTTGGTGAAAGGCGGCCGCTACAACTTTCATGTCGACTGGGGTGATGGCACGACGGATCAGATTACACGCGGGGATCAGCCGGAGGTTACGCATCGTTATGCGGAACCCGGCGAGTATACGGTTTCGATTGAGGGCGTGATTGAGGGGTGGTCGTTTCTGAAGTGGAATAATCGTAAGAATGACGGGAAAAAACTTATCGAGATCAAGAACTGGGGCAGTTTGCGGCTTGGTTCCAACGAAATATACGATGATGGCAAGGGTGCAGGGTATTTTTTCGATGCGGATAACATGACGATTTCCGCGACGGACGTGCTCAATTTGGAGGGGACGACAAGTCTGAGTCAGATGTTTTTGGACTGCGCGGCGCTCACCGATGTTCCGGGGATGGAGGGATGGGACGTGTCGAAGATCACGAATATGTCGCATGTTTTTACGGGTGCTGGACAATTTAATCAGGATATCAGCGCATGGGATGTGTCGTCGGTCACGGATATGATGGGCATGTTTACCCGGGCTGCACAATTCGATCAGGATATCAGTGGTTGGGACGTGTCGAGGGTCACGAATATGTCGCACATTTTTTCGGGTGCTGCGCAATTCAACCAGGATATTAGCGGGTGGGATATGTCGTCGGTTTTGGATACAACGTACATGTTTGCGGGTGCGACACGGTTCGACCAGGATATTAGCGGTTGGGACATGTCGTCGGTCGTTCATATGCCGAGCATGTTTGCGGGTGCGACGCAATTCAACCAGGATATTGGCGGGTGGGACGTGTCCAGCGCGAAGTACATGGTGAATATGTTTGCTGGCGCGACACGATTTGATCAAAATATCGGGCGCTGGAACGTGTCCAGGGTTAGAGATATGAAGGACATGTTTTCGAAAACATCCTTGTCCACGGCCAACTACGACGCGCTGTTATTGGGTTGGTCGTCTCGGCCTGTTCTTAGTCGTGTTGTTTTCGACGCTGGAGATTCAACGTATTCTCAAGCAGCGGTGGCGGCTCGAGAAATTCTGGAAAGCGAGCCGAATGACTGGGTGATTTTGGACGGCGGCCAGGAGTAATTTTTTAGAACGGGGTTGGTGGGAACAACGGTCGTGAGTTTTTGGAGCGCATTGTTAGCGGCCGGCGTGTGCTCCGATGTCGTCGAAACCGGGTGCGGGGACGAGGAAGTCGGGGGAGTTCGGATCGGTGGAGAGCGGGGTTGGGGTGCCTTCGCGCTGCCAGGAGTTGTTGGTCTGGTTGCCGCGATTGTTGGCGGGGTTTGTCGCTTCAAACGCGACGTTGTTGGTGCCGGTTGTATCGTTTCCAAACCAGTAGCCGCGGCCGTTGTCCCATGAGGTGTTGTTGATGAATTCGACGTTTAGTCCGGAGTTCTGGTCAAATCCGGCGCCCTTGTTGGAGTAGGACAGGCTGTGTTCAACGGTCGTTCCGGCGCTGGGTGGTGCGCCGCCGGATTTGATGCCCTGGCCGTTTCCGTTGGCGATTCCGTTGCTGTGGGAAATGGAGTATCCAACGTAGCTGTCGAGCGTGCGCCAGGTGTCGATGCCGTCGTCGGAGTTGTTGTAGACGAGTGAGTTTTCGATACGGTTTCCGATGCCGCTGGAGATTGAAATTCCGTCGGAGTTTCCGCCGTCGTTGTATTCGGCGTTGAAGTATCCGGCGCCGGAGTTTCCGAACGCAACGCAGTCTGTAATCAGGTTATTGTTCGAGGAGGGGACGTCGTAGCTCTCGTGGATGTGGATGCCGCTCAACAAGTTGTTGTAGACGCGCAGGCCTTCGAGGACGTTGTTGCTTGTGCGCACGGAAACGCCGGCCTTGACCATGTTGCGGATTTCGAACAGTCGCAGGACCACCGGATCGCCGTACACGCGAACATAAATGTTGTCGGTGATGGTCTGTCCGGTGCCGTCGAGGATTGCGGTTTCGCCGGGATAGCTTTCAAAAATTGGGGGCGCAGGCGTTGTGCCTCGGCCGCGAAAATCCAGTCGTTTGTCGATTTTGTAGATGCCGCCGCGCATGAAAACAACGTCTCCGGCCTTTGCCTGATTTGTCGCTTCGTAGAGATCGCACGGATTTGCCAAGGCGCAGTCTTTGCCGGTGCCGGTTGGGGCGGCGAATAGTGTGCCTTGTTCGAGCGGCGTGGGTGCGACGGGGCGCGGGCCGATGGGTCGTAAAGTTGGGCCTGGGTCTGTGTCGGATTGGTTCGTATCTTCGGGGATATTTGTATCGTCAGCGACGTTTGTGTCTTCGGGCAGGTTGGAATCGCCGGGGATATTTGAATCTTCGGTGATATTTGTATCGCTAGGGACGTTGGTATCGGTTGTGGATTCGACGTCCGCGGTGGTGCCAACATCAGGCGTTTGGGGGGCGTTGGAATCGGGGTCGGAGCATCCGGCGAGTGCGACGACAGCGACGAGTAGAACAATGAGATTCTTGGTCATTTTAGCTCGGAGGGTGAGAAATCGCGTTGATGATCAATTTCGGATCCATTTCGGATCAAGGGATGGAGCGCGTTGCGGGTGGTCTGCCGTTCTGGCGGTTCTGTGTTTGCGGTGATGGTAATCGGTTGCCTGTACTTTGTCACTATTTTCCGCGCCATGGAAGGCTGCCGGAAGGTTCCGCGTGCATGAATTATGTTTTGGAGCGGTCGGCGCTGTTGTTTTTGTGCGCTAAAGTAAAAATGTAGCGGTCCGGTGGTGCAAATGATTAAAAAAAAGTGAGTTTTCGAAGGTGTGGTCGCGGAAAATTTGAATTTGGAATGAATTTTCGAAGGCGTGGTCGCGAGAAATTTGAATTTGGAATGAATTTTCGAGGGTGTGGTCGCGAAAAGTTTGAATTTGTAATGAATTTTGGAAGCGCGGACCGCCTGGTTTTTGGAAAAAAGTAACGCCCTGGCGGTCGGGACCGTTCAGGGCGTGGATTTTTTGAACAAAGTGGCGGTCGGGACCGCCTCTGGGGTGAGGGAGTGAAGTATTTAGTTGTTCGTCTGCGCGAGTTCGGCTGGCAGGCCGCCGGGCGGGGGAGAATATACGTGGCGTGCGGGTAAAACGCGTTCTATACTAGAAACGTAGAGAAAGGCTGAGCGGTTATGTGGCGCAAACGCAAGTAAGATTTTATTGAAAAGGTCTGGCGTGATGAATAAGTGGCGCGTGGTTCAATGTGCATGGATTGTATTATTTGCGGGGGCGGGGTGCAGTTCGTCGGCGCACCAGACGCCCCAACACCCCTATGACTATGCGGAGTCGGCCTCGAGTTATGCGGAGTCGGCGCCGCAGCAGTATTATGAGAGCAGTGAAAATACCGGGTCGGTGAGCGCGTCGTCGCCTCGGGTTTCGGCGAATCGTAATCGTGCGAAGGCTGATGCGTATGCGTTTGCGGACGAGGACGTTCGTGGTGGGATGGTGTCGCCGGGTGCAGCGCCAGCTCCTCA
>JBEBSM010000152.1:0-8546 GCA_040394315.1 Lujinxingia vulgaris | reverse complement strand
AACGATTCCTTGTAGATAGGTGCTGAGATCGATCGTGCTTTGGAGTCGTTCTTAAACCGTGACGGGCTGGGTGGCTTGCGTTGAAAATAGGGGGGTCTGGTAGTGGCCTTCAAGCGCGCCGTTCTGGGGGGTGAGTGTCCACCAGCCGTAGTGTTGGACGTCTTGCAACTGCACGGGGCGGACAGGCAGGAGTAAAATCATGCCGCGGTCCACAGCGAGCGATTGTAATTCGCTGCGTGTTTTGGCGTCGACCTGGAGCTGGTCGATAAATTCCATGCGTGAGGAGTGGAGTGTGGTGAATGGGATCTTATCGCGGCGGGCCTGGCGAAAGATGTTGTCGATGCTGGTGCGCTTTGAGGTGCCGGCTGAGGCCAACAGTTCGTCTTCGAGTTTGTTTTTGATACGGCCGTAGAGTGTGAGTAGGCCGGTTGCGGCAGCTGGTGGAACGCCAAGCATTGGCATTGATTCGAGCGTATCGCCCTGTAGATTGATGGTAATCGCCAGCTCCCCGTTTTGGCGTGCAATGGCGGTCGTGACAACACGAGGGCTTTGCAGGATGGGGCGCACACCGGTGAGGTTGCCGAGTTCAAAGGTGATGCGATCGAGGTTTCGCAGATAGGCAAAGTGAATGACGGGGGCGAGTTCTCCGAGGGTGCGATGGAGTGTTTGCTCGGCGAACAGGGCTGTGGCGGGCTTCTTTTTGGCGAGTTGATTGAGCTCGGTGGTGACTTGGGAGAGGCTCTGATGGGCGATGCGGGTGAGCTGATCGTTTGCGGTCCAGCCGGGAATGAAGCTGATTGCAAAGTGCTGTTGGCTGAAGTCGGGCTGGCTGGCATCGGGTTGGCTGGCATCGGGTTGGCTGGCGTCGGGTTGGCTGGCCGACGGCTTGTCGATGGGGCGCTGGTAGAGGGTTTGGGTCCAGCGTGATTCACGGCCGCCGATCTTCATCGTGTAGCGAAGCTCGAGGCTTCTGAGTTGATCGCCTGGGAATAGCTCTCCCTTGTCAACTTCACTTCGGTTATCGAGCTTTAAGGTTGGGCGGAGGCCGTTTTTTTGAACGTCATCGGGTGTAAAGCCGAGGGACAGTGTGCGGTATGCGTAGTTTTCGAGTGGACCGGCGAGATTGAGACCGGTTCGTTCTTGGTCGTCGTTGATGCGGGCGACGAGCTGGAGTTCCAGGTGTGCTTGAAATTGGGTTGGTAGCGTGTCGGCTCGGGCGATAGCGATCGCGGGCGTCATGCCAAAAAGCGGAGCCAGGACGGGATCTGCGGGGAGGTACTTGCCGTCGGGCTGTAGAACTTCGAGCCAGAGATGAGTTGCGAGAAGCTGTGTGTATTGGATGCGTTCGGCGTAGTCTGCGGGTGTGATTTTGGCGAGTAGTTCGGGGGTTTTGGGGGCGGTGAGATGTGCAGATCCGGTGAAGCTGTGTAGTGTTTGGATGAGGTCGTGGTCCTGGATGGTGCCGTGAACAAAGCGTGTTTTGAAACCGGACTTTTGTAGCATTTCGTTGAGCAAAAGTGCCTGGTCGACGCTGTTGGCGGAGCCTGCGATCAGTGCGCCGGTGGAGCCGCGTAGTGCTCCGGCGTAGGGTTCAAAGCCGATATTGTCGACGACCCAGCGGAAGATACTGGCGGGTGTTTTGGGGCCAGAAATCGCGCGTAGTGCCTGGTCGATGGTGTAGGGGCGGCTGGAAGCGTCGGACTTTTTGAGCGTGCGCAGTTCGCGTTGCATGTTGTTGGTAAACGACTTGAGCGTTTTGAGATCTTCTGCGGAGTAGGCAGGGGCAGGTGCTGCGGTTTTTGTGGCAGATGTTTTGGCGACTGCTGGTTTGGGTGCAGGCTTGTCCTGGGCGCGGGCGGTCGTGGTGCCAGCGAGGTTGGCGAAGAGCAAGCAGCTTACGAGAAGTAGTAGGTGGGAGGATCGCGATCGAATGTTCATTTGGTTAGATATCCAAGTGAGTGTGAATGTACACAGTCAGAGTCAATATGGGATATCTAACAATAGGGCGAACAAAGTGCAAATTAAGAGCAAGGTTTAGTGGGAGTTCTTGATGAGCTGATAAGCATCGAGGGCATGTTGTCGGGATGCTTTGAGATCGATCATGGGTGAGGGGTAGGTTTTTCCGAGTTGAATGTTGGCCTGTTCTAGAACATGTGGGGGAGCTTCCCAGGGTTTGAAGAGGTATTTTTTGGGCAGACCTTTGAGTTCGGGCACGAACTTTGTGAGGTATTGGCCGTCGGCATCAAACTTTTCGCCCTGGGTGGTGGGGTTGAAGATGCGAAAGTAGGGCGCGGCGTCGGCGCCAGATCCAGCAACCCACTGCCAGCTTGCGGTGTTGTTAGCGAGGTCGGCGTCGACCAGGCAATCCCAGAACCAGGCGGCGCCGAGGCGCCAGTCGATCTGGAGGTTTTTGACGAGGAATGAGGCGGTGAGCATGCGGACGCGGTTGTGCATGTAGCCGGTTTGCCAGAGCTCGCGCATGCCGGCGTCGACCATGGGGAATCCGGTCTGGCCTTGTTGCCATCGTTTGAGTTGGTCGGGATCGTTGTGCCAGGGAAATTTGTCGAACATGGGGCGCAAATTTTCCGTCGGTAAACTCGGTATGTGGAACAACAAATAATAAGAAAATTCTCGCCAGCACAGCTCGCGCTTAAAATGCTCGGTGTTTTCGTCGGGCTGGAGGGCGTTGAGTGCGTGCCAGATCTGGCGTGGGGATATTTCGCCGAAATGTAGATGCGGAGAGAGGCGCGTGACGCTGTTTTTGGCGGGGAAATCGCGTCCTGTTTTGTAGTCTTCGAGGTGTGAATCGAGCACGTGTTGCAGGCGTGCCTGGGCGTGCGATTCGCCGGGTTTCCAGGCTTTTTGGAGGCCGGTGTCCCAGGCAATGTCGGGAAGTAGTGCGAGGGAATCGATGGATGATGCGTGCGGATCGCTGAGGAGTTTGTTGGCGAAATCGGGCGTGGGAACGACGGGGTCGGGTTCGGGTAGGCTTTGGAGTTTGTTGTAGTAGGGGGTGAAAACTTTGTAGTGGCCGCCGTCGTTTTTTGTGATGGTCCAGGGTTCGTGTAACAGAGATCCGTTGTGACTTTGGACGGTGATTTCGCGGGCCGCGAGGTCTTGTTTGATAGATTTGTCGCGTTCGATGCGCCAGGGTTCGTAGCAGCGGTTCCAGTGGATCTGTGCAATCGGCAGTCGGTTGCAGATGTCGGGTAGAATTGATCGTGGGTCGCCCTTGTAAATGTTGAGTTTGCCGCCGAGGGATTTGTTAAGCTCCGCAAGGGAGTGGTGAAGCCACCAGCGACTGGCGGCGCCCATGGCGAATTCGCCGGCGTTGGTGTCGTCCAGAATATAGATGGGCAGCACGTGGCCGTGCTCAATTGCGGCAGCGAGTGCGGGGTTGTCGTGGATGCGGAGATCCTGGCGAAACCAGTGAATGTTGGCTGTTTTGGTCATCGTAAGATTGGCCCCGGGCTTAATCCTGCAGTTTGAGATCGTTGGAGAGTAAGATTGGGCGTGGCTGGCCGCGTTGGTCGAATTCGACGCGGGCGAATGCTTGTTTGGGATCGTGTCCAAAGACGAGGATCCAGTCGTGGCGTGCGGCGTGGTAGAGGACTGCGCGTTTTTCCTCGAGGGTGACCAGTGGTTGGAGGTCGTAACCCATGACGAAGGGATCGCGCATGTGACTGGTGGTCGGAATCAGATCGGCCAGGAACATGAAGGTGTGGTCTGGAGTCGTGATTTTGACGGTTTGCATGCCGAAGGTGTGGCCGTGGCTTGGGATGACTTCGATGCCGGGCATGATTTCGGTGATTCCGTCGACGATCTCTAACTTTGGTGCGTTGGGCGCATCGAAAATGGCGTAATCTTCGGTGCGGTAGCTGCCGCCGTCGCGTGCGCTCGGAGAGTGTGCCCAGCTCCAGTTTTTGCGTTGCAGCCAGTGTCGTGCGCGGCGAAATGTGGGCTGGAGGGTGCCTTGTTCGTCGAGAAAACTGACGCCGCCGGCGTGGTCGAAGTGCAGGTGGGTGAGGATGACGTCGTCGATGTCGTCGGGTGTCAGGTTGTGTTGGGCTAGTGTGCGGGTGAGGGCAGTATCCTGGGCGTGGATGTTGTAGATGCCGCGCTCTTTTTCGGACCATTGATTGCCGATGCCGACGTCGATCAGTACGCGGCGGTCGGTGTATTCGATGAGCAGGCAGCGGCACGCGAGTTCGATGCGGTTTTGTTCGTCGCCGGGGTTGGTGCGGTTCCAGAGCGGGCGGGGGATGATGCCGAACATGGCGCCGCCGTCGAGTCCGAAACGGGCTTCGATCAGAGGTGTTACGCGGATGGGAAGCTGGCTGGCTGGCATGGGGTGTGCTCCTGTTTCGGTCTGTTTATTTATGAATGAAAATATCAAGGTCCGCTGAAAATCTGGAGGTATGTGGGTGATTTGCCTTCCAGCGGTAAGAGTCGTGGCGCGTTGTGTGGATCTGTGTTGAGCCAGTGTAAGCCGATGGATTTGAAGAGCTGGTCAACGGCGATGGGCTTTTGTTGAACGATATTATGGACCCAGATCGAGTTTAAGCGACTGGCGGCTGGCGCGTAGCTGTTAAGCAGTGCGTGCTTGAGATCTTGTTCGGTGTACTGGTGAAAGTTAGCAGCGCGGGTTTCGTTTAGTAAAGTAATAATCCAGTCGTTGAGTGAGGCCTGTGAATCGCCTGGTTCGTGAATGGCGGCGTCGATAGCGAGGGCTAGCATCATTCCGTGATCGTAGGGGAAGCGCGCATTTTCAAGACTTGCGGGGTTGGATTGTGTGCGGAGTTGGAGATTTCGCTCGTAGAGAGCGGCGGATTTGGCGAGTTCTTGGAAGAGGGTGGGGCCTTCGATGAGGCCGAGTTTGTGGAGTGATTGAAGGGCGATGTAGTGTGTCAGGCCTTCTTTGAACCAGCGGGTTTTTCGTTCGTGGTCGGGATCTGCGACGAGTTCGTGGCCGTTCCACATGTGGAATGCTTCGTGGGCGATGAGGATGAGGGTTTGTTCATCGACTTTGTGCGCGGTTGGGTGTGTGGATGCGGTGGATACAGCTTTTGCGGACATCGTTGTGGTGGGTACTGATTTGGCGGAGACGGGTAATTCGAGTACGAAACCGCCGCGGCGGCCCATGCCGCGCAGCGCTTCCGAGGTGGATTCGGGTGAGGTTGTGACGAAAACGGTGACGTCGCTGCGCGATCCGTAGCGTTGCATATAATAGGCGGTGATGGTCTGGACTGCGGTGATGATTCCTTCGCGTGCGTCGCCAAAGCCGGGTTCAAAGGCGATGGTCATGTTTCTGGAGTCGATGAGCAGGTGGTGTGCATCGATGGTCGGGCCGGCGGCGACGAAGGCGTCGCGCAGGCTACGGATGTCGTCGATGATAAATCCGTGAACGTCTGTATTCGGGTCGACTGCGGAGGCTGCCAGATGGACGCGTGGCCAGGTGGTCACGACTTCCCAGCTCTTGGGCATGCGAAGTTCGACGGCGATATCGCGCAGTGTGCGTGAGATTCCGTCGCTGGGGAGAATTAAAAACGTCGGGGCGTATGCCAGCAAGACGTCTTCGCGCAAGGTTCCGCGGTAGCGAATTTGGTCGCCGATCTGGTGGTGTAGTTCCACAGAATAATCGATTTCTACCCATGCGACGTTGGCGGTTTCGATGTCGATTCTACCCTGATTACGATCGATCGTTATCGGTAGTGATCCGTCGGGGCCGCGTGCGCCGGACAATGTGATGTCTTCTGCAAAGTCGATATGCCCGGCCCAGGGGCCTGGCAAAAAGAAACTGGTGCGCGGGGCCGGGTTGAGCAGGCGCAGGCGAACGCTCATCTGATTTGGATGCAATACGATCTGATACCACAGGCCGCCACGGCGGATCTGCGGCGGTTCGGCGGGCGCAGTCGTGATTCGACCGACCATTTCCTGATCGGTGGGCAGCGTGGAGCGCATGGTAGGAGTACATGCGAGAGCTGAAAAAATCAGGAAAACTACAGCCAGGTGTAGTATCCGATACTGTTTAAAGGGCTGTGACATTGCTTGCCGCTCAATCCAAAGCATGGTTATATAGCGCCCAAGTTCGACAGCCGCAAAACGTGCTCTTCAGCGTGTCAAGACGGCCCGTCCTTTCTCGCCATGGGCAATAATTATGTACCACATTTTGATCGTTGATGAAGAAGAACACCTGTTATGGGCGTTGCAGCGTAATCTTTTTCCGGATCGGCAGGATATTCAGGTTCATACCGCGTCTTCGGGCGAGGAAGGATTGGAGCGACTGGCTTCAAAACCGATCGACTTGCTTGTTTGTGATATCAAGATGCCGGGGGCGATTGATGGGTTTCAGCTCATTTTGCGCGCCAAGGAAGTTGCTCCGGACGCGCGAATTATCATCATAACGGCCTTTGGTACGCACCGCATTCAGAACTTTGCGGAACGTATCGGGATCTCTCATTATATCGAGAAGCCGTTTAATGTCAGTGAGTTGCGTGAAGCGGTTCTGGAGGTTTTGGATGAAAAGGAAGGGTTCCAGGGCGTTTTGAGCGACCTGGAGCTGACCGATATTATCCAGATGCTTTGTCTGGCCAAGCGAACGGCGCTGCTGCATTTGAAGCATCGCGATCATCGTGGTCGGATCGTATTTGAGCGCGGTGAGGTTGTGCACGCGGATTTTGATGCGATTTCCGGACCGGAGGCAGTGTATCGGATGCTGGTGCTTCGCCAGGGCGATATTTTCATGCAATCGGACTTTAACGAGGATCGGCGCACGATCAACATGGGCTGGCAAGATCTGCTCCTGGAAGGTGTGCGTCGTGCGGATGAGCACCGGCTGGAAGCGAGCAGTGAGGCGGAGCCGGTGGCGATGGACTTTTCCGATCCGCCGGTTGAAAAACTGCCCAAGAAAAAGCATCGTTCGATGACGCCGCTGGGTGTGGGCGTGGCTGCAATGCTCGATGACTGGAGTGATCCGTGGGATGATCCTCATCAGGGTAATGCGTTTCGGACGATGGCGTCGGAAGATACCAAAAAGCAATTCGTACCGTCGCAGGATAGCGTTTCGGAAAGCGCGGGTGCTGGGCCGGTGCTTGCGGAATCGAGCGAGGATTTTCTGTTGTTCTCGGAAGCAGAGCTTGCGGAAATCGAGAACTCGGGCAATGAACCGTCGGTTGCAACGGTGTCCGCGAGCCAGTCTGTTTCGGATACCGCGAGTGGTCGCAAGCCGATTACGTATGAAACGGGTGAGTCGGAGGAGATCGAGGCGTTTGCCGCACCGACATTGGGTGGGCGTCGCAATGCGATTTCGGAAGTCATGCCTGCTGCGGCGATTCCATCGATCGCCAATGGTTCGCCATCGAGTGCGGGTCCGGAAGACTTTCGATCGGTTTTGAAGCGTTTTTCGAAGGATTGTCCGGGACTTCATTTCACGGGCTTTATCGCACCGGACGATGGAATTGGACTGAATTTCATCGACGCTAGCAGCGACGGTCGCCTGGATGAACTGGCCACGGCGGCGTATTTCTCGGAGATCGTGACGCGTGCCCACCAGACGGTTCGTGCGTTTGGTGGTACGGATAGCCTGCAGGAAATGCAGATCTCGTTGGAAGAGCAGTATATATTGTTGCGAGCTGTGGAGAATACGCCGTATTTCCATCTTGCGGTCATCGAAAAGAATACAAGCCTTGGGATCGCGCTGGTGCTGATGCGTCAGCTTGGTCGTCATCTCGAAACCGTTCTTGCCTGAGTAAACCTAGTTATGTCATCGCTTTATGAATTGCTCGAGGGAATTACCCATCAGCTGCCCGGTTGCCGTCTGGCGAGTGTGGTTCAACAGGAGACGGGGATGCCGCTGGTGTCGATCAGTGGGGATGCTTCGTTGGATAGCGCGGGGGTGGATGCGTACCACGGTGATCTTTACCGCGTGATCGCGCGTGCGCTTGGTGAGCTGGGCTATGAAGAGTCTGTTCAGGGCGTGGTGTTGACGGGTAAGCAGGCGATCTTTGTATCGGTTCCGCTGGAGGATACGGGTTATTTCTGGCACGTGGCGACCGAGCGGACTACCACGGTTGGGTTTACCCAGGCGGTTATGCGCAAACATGCCGGCGCGGTGCAGCAGGCGCTTCTTGCATTGCTTGGCCAATAACTCGCCGAGGTGCGTTTTTTCGGTTTGAGGTATTGGGTGGTTTGAAACGTGGTGGGGAGAGGGGATTGGGTGGTTTGCGGCGTGGTGGGTAGAGGGGTTGGGTGGTTTGCGGCGTGGTGGCGTTGAGGGGATTGGGTGGTTTGAAACGTCACACCCCACGTTTTACGTGGGGCTAGCACAGCCAGCGCGCTACGCACGGGCTTCGCCCGGCTCCACGGTGCGTGCGTTTGTGGGTTTTGTGTTCAAACCTGCGTTCAGGGGCATGGGTTTGAGGGCGGTGGGTGTTTTTTTGATTTTTTTGGGGTGTTGGGCGGATTTCGTGCGTTTGCACGATTTTGCGGATCGGTGACGGGGTGGTGTGTGACCCAGAAAAAAGGGCTGTTGGGTGAAACGGGGTGGT
>JBEBSM010000151.1:0-8561 GCA_040394315.1 Lujinxingia vulgaris | reverse complement strand
CTCGATGCCGGACCCTTTCGCTCATGCCTTCCAGACGAAATTCTCAACGCCTGGATTCACGACGCGCTCGACGTTCCCGCCTTCATCGAAACACTGATGAAAGCACAATTCTACCAGGGTTCGGTAATTCCCGAGCAGTAACACCCCTATTTATGTGGCCAGACTCTTCGTCCGGTATAACTGTTGTAAAAATGGATGCTCGCTTCTATGTTAGAGCAACTTGATTATTACGTTACAATTCTCTTTAGTCTGCTGGTTTTTTTAGCCACTGTGCTAACGACCATTCATATTCTCTTATCTCGACGCGAGCCAAGTTCTGCCGTGGCGTGGACCGGACTCGTCTGGCTCGTTCCGCTGCTCGGCGTCACGATCTATCTTTTGCTCGGAATCAACCGCATCCAGCGGCGAGCGGAAAGTCTGCGCAAAAACAAAAAGCCGTTTTTTACCATCCCGAGGGTTTCTCCTGTTCAGGAAGAAACGCTGCAAAAAAACCTTCCGATTCCGGTCCAACATTTGAGCGGTCTGGTAGGTTTTGTCGACCAAATTGTCGACCGCCCGCTTCTTCCCGGCGCACAAATCGAGCCGCTATTTGACGGCGACCAGGCCTATCCGGCCATGCTCGAAGCAATCAAAAACGCGAAAATTTCGGTGTCTCTCGCAACCTACATCTTCGATAACGACGAATGGGGCCAACGCTTCGCAACCGCACTGATCGACGCTGTTGCGCGCGGAATCGAAGTACGCGTGCTTATCGACGCAGCCGGACTGCGCTACTCTTTTCCCACAATCCGTCGCACCCTGCGCAAGGGCAAGGTAATTTCTCGTCGGTTTTTACCCTCGATTTTCCCACCCCATTTGATGACCGCGAACCTGCGTAATCACCGCAAAATCATGGTTGTCGACGGCTGCCTTGGATTTACCGGCGGCATCAATATCCGCGCAGCACATGTCATCAGCAGCGAGCCCAAATTTCCAACGCACGACATGCACTTTCGCATTCAAGGTCCGGTCGTCGCCCACCTTCAGGAAATTTTCGTCGATGACTGGATTTTTTCGAGCGGCGAAGAGCTTAGGGGCGAAAAATGGTTTCCTCCGCTCTCTGCGGTTGGAGATTCTGCTGCGCGCGGAATCCCGGACGGTCCGGACGATGATTTCAATAAATTACGTTGGACAATTTTAGGTGCTCTTTCCTACGCAAAACACCGCATCGTTATTGTGACGCCGTATTTTTTACCCGACTCAGAAATGATTACCAGTCTGTGTCTTGCTGCTCTTCGCGGAATTCAAGTCGATATCGTCATGCCGGGCGTAAATAATCTCCCGTTCATCAGCTGGGCATCCATGAGTCAGTTGCACCCGCTGTTGAAGTATGGCTGCAACGTGTGGTTTACGCCCGATTCTTTCGATCATTCCAAACTCATGCTCGTCGACAGCGAATGGGTATTGCTCGGATCCGCGAACTGGGATGAGCGTAGCTTCCGTTTGAACTTTGAATTTAACGTTGAATGTTACGACGAAAAACTGGCAAAAGATCTCGTAGCGCACGTCGATCGACGGATCGAAAAAGCGCATCGTTACACGAGCGAAGAATACGAAAAGCGTTCAACCCTTGTAAAGCTACGCGACGCCTTCATGGCCCTGTTCTCGCCCTATCTCTGAACGCTCTCATTTTGCACTGATAAACGGATTTACACAGACTTTAGAAGGACTTGCAGCTTGCGCATGGCTGCCGACATCGCCACTTCTTCTAAGGTCGTGACGTCGACAAATCGCGCAGATTCCGATAGCTCGTTCGCATAATCCTCACGTTCGACATGCCGGAATTCCGCCACAATCGTCATCTTAATATGTGTGAAATGATGGACGATTTCCCCAAAATACACTCCCGGTGTATCGGCCGCCAACGCCGCGCCAATCTCGTCTCGCAAGAGAATACTCAGCTGTGCAGACGTCGGCACAGATTTTGATGAATTGATAAGCGTTGGAAACTCCCACAATCCAGCCAGCAATCCGTCGGCAGGACGTTGAACGATGAGATAGCGACGGTCTTCGGGCGCATCCCCCGTAAACACAATCGCTGTGCGCGTACCGATGGCTTTTTGCGCAATACGAACCGGTGCCGGCGGATAAGCAGTCGGATTTCCGCTCATAAATCCGTCACAACACGACGTCAGCGGGCATTCCTCACATTTAGGATTTTGCGGCGTGCAAACCAGCGCGCCAAGCTCCATCAACGCCTGATTAAAAGCCGCCGGTCGCGTGCGCTCCAGAACATTCTCGGCTAACACCCACAACGCGCGCGCGCCCTGACTGCTTTTGGCATCGGTCGATAGCGCCCACAGCCTGGACAACACGCGCGCAACATTGCCATCCACAAGTGGTTCGGGTTTACCAAATGCAATCGATGCAATCGCGCCGGCCGTATACGCGCCAACGCCCGGCAACTTGCGAAGCTCACGAATACTATCCGGTATGACGCCCGCAAAATCGTTCACGACCATCCGTGCGCCCGCATGAAGCCCACGCGCACGACGATAATATCCCAGCCCCGCCCAGGCTTCGAGCACATCGTCGAGTGTAGCATTCGCCAGTGCTTCGACGGTGGGAAAGCGCACCATCCACCGCTCAAAATAATCGATTACGGTCGCTACGCGGGTTTGCTGAAGCATAATCTCAGAAACCCACACCCCGTACGGATCGCCCGCACCACGCCACGGCAACGTCCGCTTGTTCGCCTCGTACCAGTCAAGCAACGCGGTTTGAAACCGTGCAATTTCCGCGCGGCTACGCCCGGTAGCCGCCTGAAGAACGTCAGCAGTCAAAATAATTAATTTCCCGCTACACAGCCAAAAGTCTCTTCGGAAAAGACCTCGCCTTCAGCACACATATCGCAGGTTGCCGAACAAACCGCGACCGGACAACTGCGCTCGTCGCGTTCGATGGTAAATCCACATCCTTCACGACATTGTGGTTCTTCAACCGCACCACACACCGTGCACCGACCGGTGGAATCATTATAATACTGATCCGCGTTACAATCGGCCGGATCATCATTGCCATCTCCACAGGCTACGAAAGCGCCCATAAAAACCAGCAACGCCGCCGCGAAAAGTGGCGAAAAAAGCGTCGTCATCAGTCCACTCATGCATTGCTTTGTCCACAAACTCAATTTTTGCCTTTCGATCATGATGCGTCCTGTTTTGTTCAATGCAACGAAAGTTCGTGCGTTCTTGAATCGTCATGCGTGCGCCGACGGTACAACCGGCAATTATTGCAACGCTCTCTATCAGGCCAGCATTACCTACGTAAAGCCTGCAACGCCTGTGTTACACTCGTTGCTGGCGTGATTCGATGGTTGATACGTACTCCGCCTTCCGCTAAGTTGTCGCTACAAATTCGTGCTCGGCTGACGCTTTTCTCAGCTTCGATACGCCACAGTCCATTTAATCCAGATTTCATAATGCTCCCTGCCTTTAACAGCCTGCCTTTTCAACGCTTGCGTCGCACACGCCGCGCTAACACCGACCTTCCTATAGCTTGAGAGATTCATGATATCGAGCCGCCTGGTTGGCACAATCATCGAAAACAAATACCGACTCGATGAACAAATCGGACATGGAGGGATGGGCGCCGTTTATCGCGGCACACAGTTGATGGTCGACCGCACCGTCGCCGTTAAACTTTTGCAGACTGAGTTTGCAAGTCACGATAACTTTAAAGCACGCTTTGAAGTTGAGGCCAAGGCCATCGGGCGCATGAATCACCCGAACTGCATCACCCTGTTTGACTTTGGTTATTCTCAAAATATCGAAGCCTTTTATACGGTCGTTGAGTACATCAATGGCCGTTCGCTGGGCTCGCTTTTAGCCGAAAAACTCAGCCTGAATACCGCTGTTTCTGTGATTCGCCAGATAGCGTCCGGACTTGATCATGCGCACCATCACGGAATTATACACCGTGACTTAAAACCAGAAAACATCATGCTCGCCCGTATGACGGACGGCAGCGAGATGGTGAAAGTCCTTGATTTTGGAATCGCGCAGATCATCAAAGGCACCGCCGACAATCCGCACAACGATGGGTCGGACTTGTACGCGCCGTTGGAGGACGATTTTGAATCCGACCGAATCACGCGCGTCGGCGAAGTGTTTGGAACTCCGCCCTACATGAGCCCGGAGCAGGCACGCTCGACGAGAAACCTGACGCCGGCCTGCGATCTCTACTCACTTGGCGTGATTTTTTACGAGCTTATCGCCGGACAATTGCCGTTTTTCTCGGATAATCCGCTCGATATTTTGCTCATGCATATCAACAATCCGCCGCCACCGATTACGCGGCTGGAGAATTTGCCTGAACTAAACACCGTCATCATGCGGCTGCTCGAAAAAGATCCGACGTTACGCATCCAGTCGGGCCAGGAGCTCATCGCTCTGCTCGATGCGATTTCACCCGAAGCGCTGGAACGAGAATCCAGTAAAAAGCCGTCGGCTACCCCGCTACCTGCCCGCCCGATTTTGCCCCAGCCGCTCGACACCCCCGGCCGCTCCTGGGTAGAAGCCTGTGAGTATGATGAAGTCGTAGCAGCTTTTCCAAATTTTGCGCCGCCTGCTCAAGCACTCAATCGCGGCCGGCCAATATCCCCGCCAGATACGGCTCCCGAACCGCCAGCGAATTTAGCCAGTCTGAGTCAAAACGGTCTGGTTCAGGATAGAGCTGTTGGTTTTGAGACGATCATTAGTTTTGACGAGATCGAATCCGCCGCAGCCTCTCAGCGAGCGACACGCTGGGGATTGTTAGTCCTCGTTACAGCACTCGCTGGTTTGTTTATATTTTTGCTTTTCCATTACGAAGATCAATTGCGCGGCCGCACACCGATCACAAATGCGGCCAGCGAACCCGCGCTTCAACTCATAGCTGACGATCCAAACATTCAGCCAAACGCTGAAAACCCAAACGCTGAAAACAATGCTGAACCGGCATTCGACAACGTCGATAACGCAAATAATGAGCGAAAAGCGGAAATCCTACCGGCTACCGCCCCGCCAGAAATCACGCGTAAGCCGTCTGAATCCCAGTCTGCGCCCCCGTCAGAACCACAGTTTCCGGCTGCCACACGCCCTTCAACCATAAAAAAAGAATCATCAAAGCGACGAAAAAAATCATCCGCGACAAGCACTTCAAAGACTGATAAAATAGAACGCGACGATAGCTCGAATCCCCCGTCAAAAGGTCGAAGGATCTTGGAGTTCTAAGCGCTATGAACGATTCTACCGCTAATTTCATCACAAAAAACTGTCGCTTCTTGTGCTGCTTGCAGGGATTGCTCATCATTATCGCTCTGCATATCGCGCCACGTCTCTGCGCAATCGCCAGTGCCCAGTCTCCGGCGAAAGTATTCTTCCCACAGGTCAGTCCCAGTCCGATATCTCCCGGCAACAACCCGGCCGGAGCAAATGTCAGGCTTCAGACGCTCGACCAACACGATCGCTTCACATTTCGTAAAGAGCCTGGATTGATGATCGACAATCAATCTGACCCGGTCGCAAAACAAATGATTTCGGAAAACCAGCGGCAAGCCGAACGTCGCGGAGCATGGATTGTGCCCACGCTCTATGCCCTGGGCGGTGTACTCACGCTCGGCGGACTGTACGTCATGCTCCGCGAGGAAAACGAAGCCACGCCGGCAGTGCGCGCGCGAATTTTTCCGAAATTTTCTGGCGGCGGCGCACAGGCGAACATCCATATTCGTTTCTAATTTCTGATAATATAGCGAATTTCCCTTCAAATTTTTGTACAAGACAATCATGCATACCAGGTACTTAATCGTTGGCGCTGGCATGTCCGGCCTCGCGTTCGCAAACTTCATCGACAGCGATGATTACCTCATTTTAGAACGCGATGATGAAATCGGGGGCTGGTGTAAAACGGTAAAAAAAGAAGGCTTTGTCTGGGACTATTCCGGACATTTCTTTCACTTCAAGCATCCGGAAATCGAAGCATATCTGCGCAAGCGAATGCCCGCCGATGAAGTCGTGACGGTCGTCAAAGACTCAAAAATCATCGTCGGCGATACCTGGATTGAGTTTCCGTTCCAAAAAAACATCCATCAATTGCCCAAACAGCAGTTTATCGATTGCCTGTATGATCTCTATTTCCGCGCAGAGGCTGCCGCAGACTTCGATCCCGCCAGCTTCAAGGGCATGCTCTACGAGAAGTTTGGTCGCAGTATCAGCGAAATGTTTCTCGTGCCTTACAACGAAAAACTCTACGCCTGCGATCTGGAACAACTCGATCGCGATGCGATGGGTCGATTCTTTCCACATGCCGATTTGACGGAAATCGTTCGCAATATGCGCGAGCCTGACAACGCGTCCTACAACGCGACGTTTACCTACCCAAAAAACGGCGCGATCATGTACGTAAACGCGCTCAAGGCCGATGTTCCCGACGATCGCGTGCTACTTGGCGAGGGCGTTGCGTCGATCGATCTGGCTAGAAAAGTCGTCATGACTACGCGCGGTCGTGAGATCTCTTTTGATTATTTGATATCATCAGCGCCGTTCAACCGGTTGCTCGAAATGAGCGGTCTACAACACGACGCGCAGGCATTTAGCTATAACAAAGTACTCTGTTTTAATCTGGGATTTGACCGAAAAGGCCCGGAGGACGTGCACTGGGTTTATTTCCCAGAGCGAAAATACAGTTTTTACCGCGTCGGTTTTTACGACAACATCATGAACACCGACCGCATGAGCCTGTATGTCGAGCTCGGCTACGCGGCCAACGACACGCCTGATATCCCGGCCGCACGTGAACGCGTTCTAAGCGACCTAAAAGCTGCCGGTATTATCGACGAGCATCAACTCGTTGCGCATCACGACGTTATCCTCGACCCGGCGTATGTCCACATCACCCAGCGCTCTACCCAGGAATTCAAACATCAGACCTCGGTGCTTGAACTTCGCGGCATTCACACGATTGGCCGCTACGGCGGATGGACCTATTGCTCGATCGAAGACAACATCGTGGAAGCCCGCGCGCTTGCACAACGTTTTAATTCGTTGCCCTGAGAACACATTGCTATAAACACAAAAAAGCCTGCAAATTTGCAGGCTTTTTTCGTTTTGCTCGACAATCTCTTTCAAAATTGGTCGTATTTTATTCTGCGGTATTTTTACCCTGAACCGGTTGCTCGAGCAGCCAGCGCGTTTGCTCAACTTCTTGCTCGATTTCCCAGACTGCATCACTCGTAATCGGGAAAGTCGCCGGATCTTTAGCCGTTGCACGATTGCCGGTTAAGAAACTCAGCATCACCAACAGACCGAAAATCACGAGAACAACGGCAACCATGTGCGTGGGGCGAATACTCTGCATCAAGGCCGAACCCGTTGACGACGACGAACTGGCCGTGCGGGGCGCTGGTGCTGCTTCTGAATCACGCGAGCGCAACGAAATCCGTTTGCGATCTTCGACTTTCGGCGAATTTTGCAATTTGCCGGTGACTCGCTCGTATGCATGAAGGATTGCTTCTGGGTCGAGTCGAAGTTCACGTGCGTAATTTCGCAAATGACCGCGAACGAAAACTTCCGCCTCATACTCCTCAAAGCGGTCACTTTCGAGATGACTCAACATGGTCTTGGGAATACGTGTCATCGCAGCCATATCGGCCAGCGATAAACCTTTGCTCTCACGAGCTTCACGGAGCATGGTTCCGGGCGTCATCATACTTCTTCCTTGCTTACTACCAAGCGGTTACAATCTACTTCAACTTCTATGATTTTCTAATGCACTTTGGTGGGTCAACACGTGCTGAATCGCGGTAAATCTGTGGTGCGTTCAGTGTGTGCCGTTGTTACAATTTTACAGCGTTATTGCAAGCCAAACTTGTGTTTTTTCAGACGAATTCAATACCGGCGAACACTTGCGCCCGTAATCTGTGCAAATCCAATCATTTAGCCTGTCGTTTGCGTTAATTCTACGTTTTCAATAACAACACACCCGTTTCGCGCTGTCAATTCATTGACGTCAGGTTTTACTGTAACTTTCCACATTATATGGCCAACGTGATTTGCGGTGGCGCTAGGAACTTGACACTGATCATGGTCATTGATAGCAATGCAATGACCTCTAAAGTGTCGGGTTCATCCAATATTTATGACACGCTCATTGTTGATGTTTGCGATTATCGAGGGTCGCTCAAGAATCGATCGATGCGAATGGCTGTACACCACAGTCTGCGTTCGATTGATTCTCCGCCTCGAGGCGATTAAGGAGATTTATTTCTATGATGTATCGTGTCCTATTACCAAGCCTTATTTGTATGGCGAGTGTAGTGCCGTTGACCACTTTTGTGAGCACAGCATACGCGGCTGAATTTACCGACCTACTGGATGCAGCCGACGACCTCGATGATTTCGACGACACGACTTATAAAGCCTTCGATTTTCATATTGAGCCGACGTTTCGATTCTCGTCAGGCAGTGCAAAAATCTCGCGTGAAGCGCCCTGTGTTCCGCCCAACGATCCGAGCCTCAGTGATCCACTAATTTCGGGCAATCCAC
>JBEBSM010000150.1:0-8569 GCA_040394315.1 Lujinxingia vulgaris | reverse complement strand
AAGAAAGTTGGTGATTACGTCGAAGAAGACGAGATCCTGGCTGAACTTGAGACGGATAAGATCTCTGTGGAAGTTCCGGCCCCGGTGGCTGGTGTGATCACGGCGCTCAATTTCAAAGTTGATGATACCGTCAACCCGAATGATGTGATCGCGGTGATCGAAGCAGGCGCAAAGGCATCCGGTGGCGCGACTGCTGAAAAAGAAGCGAAAGCAGAAGCGCCTGCAGTGGAAGAAAAAGCGGCAGCGCCTCAGGCTTCCGACAAAGATCAGTCGTTGTCTCCTGCGGTTGCGCGTCTTGTTGAAGAAAACAAGTTGGATGCTGCGAATATCAACGCTTCGGGTCCGGGTGGTCGGATTTTGAAGGGCGATGTTCTTGAGCACATCGAGAAGGGTGGAGCGAAGGCTGATAGCGGCAAGCCTGCCGGTGCGCCGGTTCAATTGCCGACCAGTCAGCTCGAAGAACGCGTCCCAATGTCGCGTCTTCGACAAACAGTCGCTCGCCGACTTGTTGAAGCGCAGCATACAGCGGCGATGCTTACGACGTTCAATGAAGTCGATATGTCGGCTATCATGGCGCTTCGTAAGCAGTATCAGGACGTTTTTGTTAAGAAATACGGCACGAAACTTGGATTTATGTCGTTTTTCATCAAGGCTGCAATCGAAGCGCTCAAGGAATATCCGGGCGTGAATGCAGAGATCGATGGCGATACGATCGTGTACAAAAACTACTACAACATCGGTGTTGCAGTCGGTGGTGGACGTGGTCTGGTTGTGCCGGTTTTGAAAAACGCCGATCATTACAGCTTTGCACAGACTGAAATTGAGCTTGGAAATCTTGCGAAAAAGGCTGTGAATAACAAGCTGACGATGGAAGATATGCAGGGCGGTACGTTCACGATCAGTAACGGTGGAATCTACGGTTCGATGCTTTCGACGCCGATTCTCAATCCGCCGCAGAGTGGTATTTTGGGAATGCACAACATTGTTGAGCGTCCGGTTGCGATCAATGGTCAGGTGGAAATTCGTCCGATCATGTATCTGGCTCTGAGCTATGACCATCGCCTGGTGGACGGTCGAGAGGCTGTGTTGTTCCTGGTTCGCATGAAAGAATGCCTGGAGAATCCGGAGCGGATTCTGCTTGAGATTTAAGTCCTGTTTTGAAAAAGCGACGGCGAGAGCGCCGTCGCTTTTTTTTCTTATTATATCAATACTTTAGCAGTGGTGAGAGGGTATGAGCGATACTTACGATCTCGTCGTGATTGGTTCGGGTCCTGGCGGTTATGTGGCTGCAATTCGTGCAGCACAGCTGGGTATGAAGGTTGCGTGTGTTGAGCGTTATGCAACGTATGGCGGCACGTGTTTGAACGTTGGATGCATTCCAAGCAAGGCGTTGCTCGAATCGAGTGAGCGGCTTGTGCAGGCAAGAGATGCGTTCAAAGACCATGGAATTGATATTGCGTCGGTCGAACTCAATCTTGAGCGGATGCTTGCGCGCAAACGTGAAATCGTGGATGCGTCGGCCAATGGTGTTGAGTACTTGTTTGGTAAGAACAAGGTCGATGGCATTCATGGACATGCGACGATCAAGGATTTGAATACGGTTTCGGTGCAGGCCGATGACGGTTCGGTTAGCGAGCTGAAAACCAAGCGTATTTTGATTGCGACCGGTTCAAAGCCGATTTCTATCGGCGGTGTGACGCTTGATAAAGAGTTCATCGTCGATTCGACCGGTGCGCTTGAGTTTACGGAAGTGCCAGAGCATCTGGTTGTGATCGGTGCTGGTGTAATCGGGCTTGAGCTTGGTTCGGTCTGGTCGCGATTGGGCGCAAAAGTGACAGTCGTCGAGTATATGGATGATATTTTTGGCGCGCGTCTGGATAAAGAAGTGCTGCGGCTTGCGCGTCGTACGTTTGAGCGTCAGGGCATTGAGTTTGTGTTCAATGCGCGTGTTACCGGTGCGGTAGTTAAGGACGGCACGGTTACGACGACGTATGAGCATGATGGCAAGGAAGTTTCCATCGAGAGCGATCGTTTGTTGGTCGGCGTGGGTCGTCGTCCGTACACGGATAATCTCGGGTTGGAGAATATCGGGCTTGAGGCAGACAAACGTGGGTTTATTGCGGTCAATCCGTACTATGAGACTTCGGTTTCGGGTGTGTATGCGATTGGTGACGTGATTCCTGGACCGATGCTTGCTCACCTTGCTGAATCGGAAGGCGTTGTTTGTGTTGAGCGCATGAATGGGATTGCATCGAGCGTAAATTACGATGCTGTGCCGGACGTTGTGTATACGCATCCTGAAATTGCGAGTGTTGGGAAGACGGAAGAAGCGCTGAAAGGAGCGGGGATTCCGTATAAATCTGGGAAGTTTCCGTTCAAGGCCAATGGTCGGGCGCGTGCAATTGGCGAGTCTGAGGGGTTTGTGAAGATTCTTGCGCATGCGAAGACGGATCGGATTTTGGGCGCGCATATCATCGGGCCGCATGCTGGTGATTTGATTGCTGAGCTTGCTGTTGCAGTTGAGTTCGGTGCAAGTGCTGAAGATATTGCACGCTCGTCGCATGCACATCCGACGCTGGCTGAAGTTGTGAAAGAAGCCGCACTGGGTGTTGATGGACGTACGCTGAACCTGTAATTTTTCCAGGTTTTGAGTGTTAAAAAGGCCGCTTCCTGATTGGGAAGCGGCCTTTTTTAGTACGTTCGATGGGGGGTGAAATTAGTGCATGGTGTCTTTGTTTTCGGGTGCGCGGAAATTGACGTCTTCGAGGAGATCGAAGATTTCCATGGTGCATTTCAGGCCGCTGGCGGGAAATGTGATGGTGTTTTCGGCAAATTTGGCGAGGAACAGGATTGGATCTGCGGAGCGTGTATAGCCGAGTTGGACGAGGGTTTGTTCTGGGATGAATTCGTCGCGCGAGAGGTAAATCGGCTGAGAGAGGACGTAGAGACCTTCGGGTTTGAGGGGCTGAAGGGCGGCGATGTAGGGCGCGTCGCGGATCAGGTAGCCCTTTTCGTGGAATGACCAGCGATTCTGATTGTTGGACGCGGGCAGTAAAATCAGGGGCGGGCCTTGCTGGGAATGGTTGTGGAAATACACAAGCAAGTTTTCGCGCACCCACTGCTCTTTTCCGGGCAGAGGTTGGGTGGTTCGATAGAGTCCGCAAGCGGGTAGCTTTTCCTGCATGTTGTGTCCGTTTTGAGCCGTTCGGTGGGTAAGAATCGTAACGATTAGCCGCTTCGCTTGGTGGAGAGAGTTCGGGCCATGCGTGAAACTTGTTGGGGAACGCTGCGGCTTCTGGCCAGGTCGCGGAGTTCTTTTGCGCGCAGATGGTTGAGAAAGCCTAAGACGTCGGAAAGAGGTGTTTTGGGGTTGCTGACGAGATGAACCATGACGTCGTAGTGGCGTGTCCAGTCGCGGTTTAATGCGATGTAGCGGATGACGCCTTCTGGCATACTTTTGTTGGCGGAGAATTTTCGGATATCGGCGGGCTGAATGCGCGGTGAACGAATGGCGGCCATGTGGATGAGTTTGTTGGCGTCTCGAACCAGGATGTTGATGGCTTCTTTGCTGCCGACGGTGGCGAGGCGGACTTTTTGCGAGATGCTCATCTGGGCGATCTGGCTGTGCAGAGTGCCGCTGGTTTTTGTGGCCTTTTCTTCTTCGATGATATCGTGTTCGGCGTCGATGCGTTCGCGTTCGGCGCGTGTGAGTTCTTCCATGGCAGCCAAGCGCGCTTCTTCATTTCTTACCTTGGCGCTTTCTTGCTGCAGGATGCTTGCGAATTCATCGTCATCGAGCAGACTTTCGGTGATATCTTCGTCGGTCTCATCGAGTAATTTGATGGCCGAGATGTGCGGGATTTCGACCTTGTTTTCGCGGGCGAGTGCGACGAGTTTGTCGACGGTTGCCATGCGTGCGTGGATATTTTTGTAGAGCTTTTCGATGATTTCTGGCGTGCGTAAAACGCGAACCTGGTTGTTTGCGATGAGATCGCACAGAGCAGCGTTGGCGATTTTGGCGAGCTTGATGATGGTGGCGTCGTGGGTGTTTTTGTGAAGAACGATGGCGTCCAAAATCTGGCCGGAGCATTCTGTTGCGAGCCAGTCGAGTACGACGGCGGGCTGATCGGCCTGGGTTGCGGCTAGCAGGACGGGTTCGGGCATGCCTTTGAGCGTGGCTTGCACGTCTTTGGTCATTGCCTGATCAAAATGGAGTTGGAAAAGAATTTTTACGAGTTGATCGGGAGGCGCCGGAACCATGCCTCGAGCGGCCATCGCCTTTAGTGGTGCGGGCGCGGCCGGATCGAGGTGTCGTTGCAGGTTGTGTGCAAAGGAGGCGATGTCGAGCGGTTTGCGCTCAAACTCTTCAGTCATTCGTAAATACCGGCGTCAAATGTACATGGAGTGAGAATTAAATTACTCAGTCAGTAAGGATAGACGCCCTGATGGGCTTTGGCAACGCATTCGCGCAAGCGAATCGTTGGGATCAAGCGCGGTAGTGTGCAACCCATCCTTCTTTGCTTTCGAAAACGCGGATGCAGGTGATGGTTTTGTCTTCGCACAGGTCGAACCAGTGCCAGGTTCCGTCGGGGACGACGAGTAGATCTCCTGGATGGACTTCGACGTCGAATACGCGGTCATCGGGTGCGTGAATGGTGAAAATGCCGCGGCCGTCGACAACGAAACGAACTTCGTCTTCGTGGTGTTCGTGTTCTTTGTCGAATTTGGCGAGCAGGACGTCGAGGTTTGGGGTTTCGGGTGTGAGGGAAATGACGTCGGCGCTGAGGTATCCGCCGCGTTCCTGGAGGGCTGCGACTTCGTCGGCAAAGACGGTCAGGATGCGTTCTTGTTCGGTTTCGGTTTTGAGTGCGCGGGCTTCGGGTGTGTGAAGTTTCTGGATATCCCAGACTTCGTAATCAAGGCCGTAGGCTTGAACAAATTCTTTGATCTGGGTGGGTTCGGTGAGCACGGTGTCGGTGCCGCGGACGCGAAGTTCTGCCATTTTTTATACTCTCAAATCGATAGATGAATTGGTGGAAAGTGGGGCTAAAAACTGAAGGTGCGCCACCCTCTCAGAGACGGGAGCGGCACTTTATTTGTGCGGGGTTCGCGCGGCTTTCCTGTTCGGAAAGCCGTTTGTTAACGCGGGGCTTATAGAACAAATTTCTTAGAGTTGGAAGATCATGAAACGCATGATTTTTTTCATGTCGTCGTTGTAGGTGGCCTGGGCCTTGTTGTGGAACGAGGTGAAGATAACGGTGCCGCCGGTTGGGTGTTTGTAGGTGAGCATGAGCGGTGCGTCGGGTACGGGTGTTGCGGCCGGGTTGTTGCTTGTGCCGGCGTAAATCTTTACGTCACCCTGGAGGTGCACAATACCTTCGGTGCCGGGTTTAGCGACGACGACCCAGTGGTCATTGAGGACGCCATTTCCGTGGGGGAATTGGATCGTAGCGGTGTTGCGGCCCAGGAGTGTTTGAATCGATTGGGAAATTACGCTGGCGGAGATTTCCTGGGGTGCAAAACCTACACGTGCTTCGGCGTGATTGTGGTCTGCGCCGTGGAAGTCAGCCATGTCGGGAAACGCTTTCTGAATAAACGGATGCGCATAGTCTGAAACATACAGACTTTTCCCACTCGCCACATAATTCTTGATATTGTTGATAATGGTGGTCTGGTCAGAACCGGAAATCTGGCCCCAGAGCGTTCCGCAGTTGATGAAGAGGATGTCGTAGGCGGCCATTGCTGTGGGGTTTTTCAGGAAATTGATCGAATCCTTGAGCTTGCCGGGTGCGAAAAATGGGATGCCGGCGTCGTCATTGCCTTTGATGTCGAAGGGGAGTTGCAGGCTTGTGAGGACGCTCTGCATATCGTCGTATTGGCCCTGGATTACGGCGATTTTGGCGGACGCCGCGTTGACGCAGATTTTTTCGGAGCCGCTTCGGATGTCGGTTACGCGGCCTGCATTTACGAAAATGGAGCGTTCGCTGCTGAAGGAGCCAGAGCGTACAGTGAGGTTGTGTTCACCGGCGGGAACTTCGGTGAAATCAAAGTCGCCGTTGATGTTGGTGGTGGTAGTTTTTGTGAAAGGGTTGCCGTCGCAATCGATGCCTTCGAGGGTGATGGTTGCAGAAGCGAGTATGTCGCCGGATGGTGCGCAGGCACGGCCTTCGATGGCGCCGGGGCCGCAGTTGTCGACGGGTGTGGTGTCTTCGGGTGGCGCGGTATCTTCGGGTGGAGCTGTGTCGGTATTATCGACGGGTGTGGTGTCGGTCGTGTCGTTTGGCGATGCGTCGGCAGGATCGTTTGGGTTCGTGTCGGGTGGAAGACCTGTATCGGGTTGATCGGGTAATTCAGTATCGGTGGGGGGCGGCTCGTTGGCTGGAGTTTTCGTCTGGCAGGTATTGAAGATCGGATTGTAAACCTGATTTTCCGCGCATGCGGCTTCGCCGCCCTGGGTGCCGACGACATCGTCGCTGCAAGCTGGTGTAAAGCAAGCTGCCGCCAATAAGATTATCCAGAAACGTGACATTATTCGATCCATTAAAAATATATTGTAGATTAAGGAAGCTTTGCAGCGACAAGAAAACAAGAGGTTATCAAAAACGCGGGGTTAGAGCAATTAATCTTCGTGATCTGCGCAATTTTCGGGGGGATTGGGCGAGCATGTAGAAGTGGGGTGTTTTCGGGGCCTGTTTTGGCGGAAATGTTGGCCTGGTGCCCGTCTCTGAGAGGGGCTCCGGGTGGTGTTTTTTGTCGGGTTTTTTGTGTTTTGAAATCTGGATTTTAGTGATTGGTGGACTGAATATTTGTGCGGATTTGTGGGGAAGGTTTGCGGTGTTTTGTGGTAAAGGAAACTGTCTCGGAGACGGGAGCCGGGTTTGGTGTGGCGTGGGTTTTGAGGAGTGTGATGTTTCGTTTTTTGCATGCGGCTGATTTGCATTTGGATACGCCATTTGGGGGGATTGCGCGGGTTTCGGAGGCGTTGCGGGGTCGTTTGATGGACGCGAGTCTTGCGGCGCTGGATGGGTTGGTGGATGCGGCGCTGGTGCATTCGGTGGATTTTGTGGTGTTGGCGGGTGATTTGTATGACGGGGCAGATCGGGGGATTCGGGCGCAGTTGCGGGTTTTGGGGGCGTTTGAAAAGCTGTCGGCGGCAAAAATTCCGGTTTTTATCGTGCATGGAAATCATGATCCGGTGCTGGAGGGGTGGTCGGCGATTCGGGCGTGGCCGGAGGGTGTGCACGTGTTTGGGGTGGACGAGGTCGAGGTGCATCGGTTGGAGATTCGTGGCCAGGTGGTGACGGTTTCGGGGATCAGTTATGGGCGGCGTGATGTGACGGAAAATCTGGCGTTGCGGTTTGAGCGGCCTGCTGTGTCTGGAATGGACGACGGTTTTCATGTGGCGGTGCTTCATGCGAATGTGGGGAGTGCGGCGGATCATGCGGCGTATAGTCCGTGTGTGCTCGAAGATCTGGTTGGGCGTGGGTACGATTATTGGGCGCTCGGGCATATTCATAAGCGGCAGGTTTTGAGGGCGGCGCGGCCGTTTGTGGGGTATCCGGGAAATACGCAGGGGCGGAGTTTTAAGGCGTCGGAATGTGGGGCGAAGGGTGCGTCTCTGGTGACGGTTTCGGATGGCGAGGTGGGCGTTGAGTTTGTGGAGTTGGGGCCGATTCGGTTTGAGGAAATTGAGGTGAGTGCGGCCGGCCTGGAGGATATGGGGGCTGTGGTGGGGGCGTTGATGTCGGCGGCTGTGAAGGAAATACAGGGTGCGCGTGAGGTTGTGGCGCGGGCACGGATTGTGGGGCGGACGGCCTTGTATGCAGATTTCAGGCGGCCGGGGGCGAATGATGAGCTTTTGGATGCCTTGCAGGATCGGGCGCGGGATGTGGAGGGTTTGTGGTGGACGAGCGTGCGGTTGGAGGTTGGGCCGGAGCGGGATCTGGCGGCTGTTTCTGGGCGAGATGACTTGTTGGGTGGAGTGGTGGGGCTTGGCGAGGATTTGGGGGAGGATTTGGAGCGTTTGCGAGAGATTTTGGGAGCGGAGCGTGCGCTGGGTAGTTGGGTGTATCGGTTGAGTGATGACGAATTGCGGGCGCTTGTGGATCGGGCGGCGGCGATGGCTGTGACGTTGGTCGAATAGGTGTCGATTCATAGATGAATAAGGGAAATTTGTGTGGCTTCGTAGTCTGGAAATTGGTGGGTTTGGGCATTTTAAGGACTTTCGGATCGATGGTTTTTCGGATGGTCTGACGGTTTTGTATGGTCCCAATGAGGCGGGGAAAAGCACGCTGATGCGTTTTGTGAATTATGCGTTGTGGGGATTGCAGCGTGGGGATGCGCGGCGGTTTAAGCCGTTGCGGGGTGGGGAGTTGGGTGGCGTGCTGGCGTTTGAAACGATGGATGGGCTGGAGTTGCGGGTGGGGCGGCGTGAGAAGGAACTTCGAGCGATGCTGGGGAGTAGTCGGGTGGAGAGTGATGAGGAATTGGAGCGGATCCTGGGGTTAGATCGGGGTTTGTTCGGGGCGATTTTCTCGTTTGATTTGGATGATTTGGCGAGTTTGAAGGG
>JBEBSM010000149.1:0-8699 GCA_040394315.1 Lujinxingia vulgaris | reverse complement strand
ATCTGGAATCATGGCGCAACGACATGGAACAGCTCGCACCACAAGCCATTGTCGATCTCATGTGCGACAATTCCACGCCATCCATCTATGGACACGTCAATCAAACTGAAAAAAAACAATTCCTACAGATCTTTGCCCTGGGCACGATGCAAGGATTAAACAATTTGGACCCGGCCGAATTCAAAGTCCTCGTCTACCTCGACGACCGTCCAGAAAAACGAGAAGCGCCCGGTTTCCGCATCGCCTGGAACGGCTTTCTACGCCTCTACAACCTGCTCCAGTTTTTACCCAATGCCTTCTTCATCACCCACGAAGACCAGGACGAACTGAATTTCAGCGAACTCTTCCAATCGCGCACAACACAAGACTCCGCGCAGTCCGTTTCCCCAACCACTGAACAGGATTTTGAAACAACCCAACAATGGAACCACGTCCGCGACAACATGATCGACGAACCCCACGAAATCCTCGTCGATACTCTCCGCGAACACTGCGCTTCATTACCCGAAGTCGAATATCTTTTACTCGATTCTAAAGGACGGCCTACCGAAGCGCTTGCCGAACTCGCTTGGCCTGACCTCAAAGTCGCCGTCGCGATTCTCAAGAACCCAGACGGCACACCTGACCCCATTTTTCAAATCGGCAAAGACTTACTCGAAGCCGACGGCTGGAAAGTTTTCGAAATCGACGAAACCTGCCAGAACCCACAAGAATTATTAACCCTCGTCGCTCAAAAATAATCATCCAAACACCCATTTATAAGAGTTCAACTATGACGCAACTAGGAACCCAACCCAAAGTCGCCCTCTCCGACGATTTTCTCACCGCAATGATGAACCTCCCGAGTTCTCAACGCAAAAAAGCACAGCTTTTCATGCGCAATTTCCGCACCAACCCAACTTCATCCGGCTTTAATTACGAAAAAATCGCCAACGCTCACGACCCCAACATGCGCTCCGTTCGCATCGACCAGACGTACCGCGCCATTATCCTCAAACCAGAACAAGGCAATGTTTACGTGATGTTATGGGTCGACCACCACGACGCCGCCTACCAATGGGCCGAACGCAAACGCTGCGTCGTCCACCCCGATACCGGAAGCCTCCAAATCTTCTCCGTCGACGTCCAAGAATACGTCGAACCAAGCGAAGTGTACGAAGACGAAGAACAACCCAAACTCTTCGATGCCTGGCGAGATCGCGAATTGTGCAGACTCGGTATCCCTGACGAATTGCTCCCCGTCGTCCGCCAGTTCAATACCCAGGCAGAACTCGAAAAAGCCGCCAAACAACTCCCTGCCGACGTCTACGAAGCACTTTTCTGGCTATCCGAAGGCGACTCGCTCGAAGATATCCACCAGGCACTCGCCACCGACCCCAAAGACGCGATCGACACCACCGACTTCAGCGCTGCCCTCAACAACCCACAATCCCAACGCAAATTCGTCATCGTCGAAGACGACCATGCCCTTGAACAAATCCTCGACGCCTCCCTTGAAAAATGGCGCATTTTCTTGCATCCCATGCAACGAAAAATTGTCGAAGTTGAAGCCAAAGGCCCCGTCCGCGTTCTCGGCGGCGCCGGCACCGGCAAAACCGTCGTTGCCATGCACCGCGCTGCATTCCTCGCCAAAAAAGTCTTCTTCAAAGAACACGACCGCATTCTTTTCACAACCTTTACCCGAAACCTCGCGGCCGATATCGAAGCAAACCTGAGGAAAATCTGCGACATAGACGACATGAAACGCATCGAAGTCGTCAATATCGACCAGTGGGTCCAGAACTTCCTAAAACGTCAGGGCTACCCTCACCAGATTAAATACTTCGGCTCCAACGACAAAACCCTTGAGAAGCTCTGGCAAAACGCCCTCAACATGCACACCAGCGGCCTTGATTTCCCAGAATCTTTCTACCGTGAAGAATGGGAGCTCGTTATCCAGGAACAAGGCTGCCTTACACTGCGCGATTATCTGACCGCACGCCGTGTAGGCCGCGGTACACCCATTCAACGCGCTGACCGAAAACAGATCTGGAATGTCTTCGAAGAATACCGAGACTCCCTCAACGAAAACGGCATCCGCGAACGAACCGACGCAATTCGCGATGCCTGCCAGATCCTCAAGACCAAAGGAAATATCCTCCCCTACCGCGCAATCCTTATCGATGAGGCCCAGGACATGGGCCAGGAAACGTTTGAACTAATTCGACAAATGATTCCCACCGAAACACGCAATGATCTCTTCATTGTCGGCGACGGCCACCAACGCATCTACCGCCGTCCCGTCGTCATGAAACACTGCGGAATCAACATCATTGGTCGAAACCGTAGCCATCGCCTCCGCATCAACTACCGCACCACTGACGAAATCCGAAAATTCGCCGTCCGCACCCTCGAAGGCATCAGCATCGACAACCTCGACGGTGGCGACGACAGAACCGACCAATACAAATCCCTCATGCACGGCCGCCCACCCACGATCGCCGATTGCAAATCTTTCGAAGACGAACTTGACGCCATCATCGAGTTTTTACACCAAGAAGCCAACACGCCCGGCGCATCTACCTGCCTCGTCGCCCGCACCCAGAAACTTGTCGACCAATATGAACAAGCCCTGACTGCACGCGGCATCGCAACCCACCCCATCAGCCGTGACCAACACGACGACCTCCGCAAACCAGGCCTCAGACTTGCCACCATGCACCGCGTCAAAGGCCTCGAATTCAACCGTGTCATCATCGCCGGCCTCAGTGCCGAGGCATTACCCAGTCGATATCTTCTCACCCAAACCGAAGACGAAGCCGTCCGCGAAGACATCGAACTCCGCGAACGCGCCCTACTTTACGTTGCCATTACACGTGCAAAAACCGACGCATTCATCAGCTACTACGGCGAACCAAGCCCGTATCTGGACATTTCAAGCACTCTGCCGGGCCCACTCGAACACTGATACCCCACCTCACCCCCGCCGCGCCAACACATACGAAAACGCCTGCTCACTCCCCCACGGAGTTTCATGAACCTCACGCGCTTCCGCCACCTTTTCAAACCCCGCAGCCAGTCCCTCAAGCTGCGCAAACAGCCCATCTGGCGAATAGCGCGCAACTTCAAATCCGCTACATTTCTCCGGCCCATCAAGCGCGAAAGTCCCCAGCAAGACATAGCCGCCCGCCCGAACCACCCGACGTACCTGCTCCAGATACGCCTCCCGCTGCTCCGGCTCCGTCATGAAATGAAACACCGCGCGATCATGCCACAAATCAACACTGTCCGGCGCGAGCAGCGGCTCCGTCACGTCCCCCACAACCCACCGCACGTCATCCGCCCGCTCGCCCAACCGCTCCGCCACCTTATCAAACGCTGCCGCAGCGATATCCACCACCGTCACATCCTCAAAACCGCGTTCCAACAAATCGTCCACCAACGTCGATGCCCCACCTCCAACATCCACAATCGCCGCAGAACTCTCCAAACCACAGCGTTCGATAAGCGCCAGTGACTGCTCCAGATGCGCGCGATACCAACTCACCCCGGTCGCTTCCTTTTCACGATAAACCGACTGCCAATGCTCCTTCCTACTCATCAAAATCCTCCGCACTTCAATATTGTGTTTGAGAAACCTGCCCGGTGGGCCATAGTGATTCATCGCGCAAGATAATGATGCGACCCATATCTCCGCACTATCAAAAGGTTGTACCATGACGAAAGATCAAGAACGCAAATGTCATTCGATTATTCATAGCTCAGCCGCCGGCGCCGGTGTCGGCAACATCGTCCCCATCCCCGGCATGGGCGTCGCCGCCGATATCGGCGCACTCACCCTCATGGCCATCAGCCTGGCATCGGTATTTGGCGGAAACCTCAGCAAATCCGAAGCCCGCAACATGGCCTACGACGCCATCAAAGACACTGCCCGAAAACAACCCCTCCGCGTCATCGGCAAAGAACTCTCCAAACTCATACCCTTCGTCGGCTCCGTCGCAGCCCCCGTCGTTTCCATCGCCATCCTCGAATCCGCCGGCTGGGAAATGGCCCGAGAACTCGACCAAAAGTTCAGCTAACCCCACACCTAACTCCACCACGCTTCAAACCACCCAAACCACCCAAACCACCCAACCCACGCACCGTGAAGCGGGCGAAGCCCGTGCGTAGCGCGCTTCTGTTTCAGCCCCACGTGAAACGTGGGGTGCGGTCATTTCAAACCACCCAACCCCTCTCACCACCACGCTTCAAACCACCCAACCCCTCTCACCACCACGCTTCAAACCACCCAATACCTGTCCCCACCACACAACCTCATCCCCCGCCCAAACCTCAACGCCTCGGCGAGGCATAAATTGGGGAGCGCGAAGTGGACGGGTCCGAGATAGGCCTCTGTTTGGCCATCCCGGACGCGTTCACAAAGCGATCGTCAATTTAGGCCCGCCGCCAACCCCACAATCCACTTAGCCGCCCCCAACCCCCTCCGCTCCGCGGCCAGATCCACCTCCGGATCGACCATCCGCTGACTCGCCCGCCCGTTCAACGCCGCCCACGAATGCGCATAAACCCGCACGCTCCCATACCCCTCATCCGCAAACCGCTCCGCTATCCGCAACTCATTTTCAAGATTCATATCCGGCTGCGTCTTAATCATCCGGTACAGTAGCCCCGTCATTTCCCCTCGCGGATACACACGCCAGACTCGCCCGCCCCCATCACGCACCTCGTACTCCACTTGCCCCGTCTTCTCGATCAACATCACCCGCCACGAAAACCGAAAGCCCTCTTCCGTCCAGTTCACATTGCCCGGATACAACACAAACCGCAGCGGCACCAACACCTGCACGACCAGATAACCCGCAACCAACACAACGCCAACACCACCAATTCTCGACCGAACCGGCTGCCCAAACACACTCTTCGCACGCACGCCCCCAACACCAACCACGCGCCGCTTCCCCAACAGATTAACAAACCGCCGTGGCCAATCCGGCGCAAAAAACAACGTCGCCGACACGAGCATCACCCACGAAAACACCCCGATCGGAAACAACAACCATACCGTCACATGAAACCCAACGCTCACCGCATACGCCCACGGCCGCGTCTTCGACCACGATA
The DNA here is from genome assembly GCA_040394315.1 of Lujinxingia vulgaris. GTDB lineage: Bacteria > Myxococcota_A > Bradymonadia > Bradymonadales > Bradymonadaceae > JACCWM01. Next base: position 3,599 of record JBEBSM010000149.1, on the reverse strand, counting down.
GCCACCCAACAATCGTCAGATCATAAAAAGCCCCCGCCCAGCACATCGCAAACGCCACCCACGCATACCCAAACACCGGCCCAATCACCGGCAACTCCAAATACGCCAGCAACCACGTCCGCAACGGCTCCGCCCGAAACAACCAGTCTGCATTCAGCTTCGCAAAACCCGCAAAGAAATACACCAGCGCAACCTGCGAGCGCAGCACCACATACGCCCACCGCCCCACAATTTCCTCAAACGCTTCGCCACGCCTATGCCGCAACCACCCATCCACCGACCACACCGAATCCGTCGGCACAAATACCAACAGAAGCGCCGCCAGACTCACAAAATAATAGTGATTCAAATACGAAGCCTTCTCGATCAGCTCCGCATACGTGAACGCCAAAAAGAAAACCGCCGCCGCATACCGCGTTCGCCACCCCAACATCACCGCCAGCGCCGCAACACCCATCACCGCGTAATGGACATACATCCCCACACCCGGCCACGGCTTTACCCACCCAAACCCCAGATAACTAAAATGCCAGGCCGGCGAGATATACATCTCGTCAATCCAGCCGTAGGCCCAGAAACGAACGACCGAAAACACCATCAACGCGCCAAACAACACCCGAAACGCCGCAATCCCCGCGCCGTCTTGCGGTGAGTTCAACCACTGCAACGCCCGCTCCCAATACCCACGACTTCGCGTCACCGATCAATCCCCATCGTTGTCATTAAATATCGGCGTCAACGACAACGCATTGAGCATATCCACCTGAATCAACCGCTGCAGCTTGCCCAACGCCTCACTCGCGGCCACCACCGTAGCCGGATCCGTCACCACAGCCTGCGCCAACGGTCCCGGAACCTCCTTCAACGCCTCACGACACGCAGTCAGATTACCACGCATCTCCTCATCAAACTCATAACCGCGCGACTCGATAAACTGGTCCAACCCACGACTACCTTCCTCACCCGTCCCAAAATACAAAAGCTCCAGGCCACGCAAGTTATCAAGAATATCCTGAACCGAACGCCCACTATACCGCGACTCAACCTTCCCCGGCTGCGCGCCACCGCCAATATTCGTTCCCAGCGGCCGCCCCAACTTGTCCGCCCGGATATTCTCGACCAGAAACGTCATCCGATTCACGATCTCACTCATCGCCATCTGCAACGACGAAAACCGCTCAAACCCCGGACGCCCGGCTTCCGTCAACTCACCGATATAATTGCCAACCTCAGGATCCCACGCGTCAGCAATCACCTTCGCCCCGGCCGAAATATCCCCCACGACCACCAGCAAATACGCGCACCGACGCCCATCCCCCGAAACCTCTGTCACCAGATCCACATCCGGCTGATGCAACAGATAATCCGCAACCGGAAAACCCTTCTGAAAAGCCCCCATCGCCTCAGCCTTCAACAGCCCATCGCCCGCCAACGTCTGCTCAATTGAATCCACCCGCACCGGCCACGAATCCACCCTCGGCCCCACCCGCCACGGCTCCAACATATACGGGCCAAACGCAAACACATCCATCTGCTTCCACGGCTCCCGCGCATCCCACCACGCACGCTGCGCTGCCTCCAAAGTCTCCGTCGACGGTGACTCACACAACGCATTGCTGCGCGCTTTCAATACTTCCGCCCGATCCTCAAACGCTCGATACGTCGGAATAATGATATGCGTTCCCCACGATTCCATAATCGCCCGACGTAAATCCGGCACCTTGTCGGCTTCGCCCGAACACGAACTCACCAACAGCCCACACACGCACAACATCCCTATCCAACGCTTCATAACGACTCCACAAACCTCAATAACGCTTCACGATCTTCAGCCCCCATCAACCGAAACTTCTCCCTCGCAGCCTCGCCCTCGCCCCCATGCCACAAAATCGCCTCCGCCACGCCCCGCGCACGCCCGTCATGCATCAACTGCTCATGCCCGTTCACAACCTTATAAAACCGCAGCCCCCACAACGGCGGCGTCCGCCACTCACGCCCACTCGCTCCAAACACCGGACGACCATCCGACAACCCCTCACCCATGTCGTGCAAAAGCAAATCCGTATACGGCCAGATCTCCTGATCCCTCAACTCCTCAAACTTCGCCGTCGGCGACGTCCGATGACTCGCCACATGACATGACGCACACCCAATTTCCCCAAACAAACGCTTGCCCCGCAACGTCTCCTCATCCCGATAACGCTCCCGAACCGGCACCGCCAGAAGCTGCATATACACTTCCACCCGGTCCATCATGTGGTCTTCCACTTCCGGCAATCCCGCCGAATTCCCACCATCTTTTGCCTCCCGACATGCCGCCTGCACTTCCGTACATTCCTGCGCCGCAAACATACTTGTCGTAATCCCCATATCCCCCAAAAACGCCCCCGCCGATTGCTGCCGCACCGTTGGCTCATCACCCTTCCAACCAAAACGACCCGGCGCCATCGTCTGCGTCTCAACGTCCCACACCCAGTTCAACCGACCCGAAACACCATCCCCATCCACATCCTCCGGATCTTCCAACGCCTGCAAACGCGCAACATCGATCGCCTCCAACAACCCAAGCCCTGTAACAGCCGGCGCCACACGCGCCGAAACCATCACATCCTCATGCATCGGCCCGTATCCAAGATCCGAAATCGTATAAACCGGCGCCATCAACTCATAAGCCGTCCCATCCCCATACTGTCCCGCAACCTTCTCATACCGAACCGACGGCCGCCCTTCGGCCGGCACACCCGGAATCGCAAACGGCTGCAACTGACCACCATAAACAGGATCCCCAAGCGGCCCCCCATGCGCATTTTCCCCAGGAATACTCAACCGCAACAATATCCCCAGAAACGCCTCATCCTCACTTTCCGGCGGCCGCCCCCGACCATCCTTAAAATGACACGCCGCACACGACCGCGCATTAAACAACGGCCCCAACCCATCACGATTCTTCGTACTAGCCGGCGCCTGAACCCACGGCTGATTGAAAAACGCATTACCCGAAAAGAACATCGACTCATGTTCCTCCGTAATATTCGCCGCCGGCATCGTAAACGCATTGCCCCCCAACAACAGCGTATTCGTACTCACGCCCCCCGGCAGCTCCTCGCCAGGCTCATACATCGTGACTGCAGCCTCACCGCCCACATCACAACCAACACAACACATTATCAAAAGCGCACAACACCAACGCTTCCCAACACACCCGTGTATTTGCATGAGCCCAGCCATCATTACATTACTCCATTATTCAGGTGCAGGAATCGACAACGCAAACAACCGAAAAACTTCCTGAAGCTGCTTCTCCTGCACACGCAACGCCTCAACAAGCGCCAGAACCCGCGCACGACCCTCCGTATTCGTCAGCGCGATCTCCCGATCAAACGGAACCTCCAACGCATTCGCCAGACGCAAACTCTCCGCAATGCTCGCGTCCAACTTCCCCGCAAGCTCCGCATCCACCTGACGCACAACCTCGCTCACGCCAACACCCGTTACCTTGCTGCCATCCACACGCGTGTACGTCCCCGTCCAAACGTTTTTCACACCCTGAATATCCTGAATCCTGTCCCGATGCGTGTTGTCACTAAACCACGAATGCT
>JBEBSM010000148.1:0-8699 GCA_040394315.1 Lujinxingia vulgaris | reverse complement strand
CCCACCAAACCAGCAGCACAACCAGCAGCCGAACCCGAAGCGGCCACAACACCAACAGCCACCACCGCTGCAGCCACCAAACCCGCTACCGCAACCGAGCCGGTCGCAAAACCAGAGTCCACCGCACTCGTCGGCGAAGTCATCGACTCCGGCCCCGGCTTCGTCATCATCTCCCTCGGCCGCAAAGACGGCATCGAGCGCGGCATGAACATCGAGCTCACCGAAAAAGCCCCCATGAAGCTCGCCAGCGGCATGGAATCCTTCGAAGAACGCTTCCTCGACATCGGCACCGTCACCGGCCTCGAAGATTCCACCGCACAGGTCTCACTCTCCCGTAACGTCCAGGTCCCCAAAAGCGATATCATCGCTCACCTGACCACCAAAAGCATCGAACAAGGCCCCGGCTTTGCACCTCGCGTCAAAAACACTTCCATCACCCGAGTCGGCGTTCGCCCCTTTCTCCCACTCAGCGACCGCGGAATCGGCTTCGTCATGGACGCAGGCTTTGGCTACCGCTTCAGCTTCCCGCTCTCCGTCGATATCGAACTTTCCCCCTTCACCTCCGCATTTTTAAGCGAAAGCAACACCCTGACATTCGCCGGAGCCGGCATCGTTTCCTACGATTCCGACTACTTCCAACTCGGCATCGGAACCGGATTTTCACGCGTCCGCCTGCCCGCCCTGTTTTCCAGTAATATTAAAAACGACGGCGATGACGTCGCATGGTCCGTCGTCCAAGTCATGCGCGTAGGCTCCTACGACGGACGCCACGCCGGCATCCAAACCCGCTTCGTCATGCTCGATACCTGGACCTTCGAGGGCATTACACTCAACGGCCAGACCGACATGGACTTTCTCGGCGATAACTGGCTCGTCGGACGCATCGACATGGGCCTCACCGGCCAATCTTCCATCGAAGTCGGCCTGCGCATGTTACTACGCGGAAACGGCGGCGACGGCTCGATCTTCCTCACCCCACTCATCGGCGCAGTCCTTCTTAACTACGCAAATTGCCCCGATACCGCCAACACACCCAACACCAGCGTAACCTGCACAAAAGAAACCACCGGCGGACCCATGATCGGCGCCCGCATGGAATGGCGTAATTAATCCGCCACTCCAACCCACCACACAGTTTTCACACTACTTTTAATACGCCGGACCCTCAAATAAGGTTGCCTCACAGGCAACCTCGCGGTAGCTTTATACGCATGTACTTTGTTCGCCCACAATTAAGTGAGTTCTGTTCGTGATAAACAATTCAGATCTTCGAACCGCCGGCATCGCACTTTCCACAATTCTGGGAACGATTACACTATCCTCGCTCCTGAGCTGCTCGCTTGTTCTTGATTTCGAGCAATGCACCAGTGACAAAGACTGCTCAGCCATCGGCCAATGCGTCGACAGTGTTTGCCAGGAAGCCGAGCGCGAAACCATCACCGCACATATCGTCGAAAACACGACCTGGACGGCCAATAAAACCTACGTCCTCGAAGACATCATCATGATCGCCCGCCCCGCCGTTCTCACCATCGAACCGGGCACCAAAATACTCGCCAAACGCGGCGCCGGACTCGTATCCCAGGCCGGCGCAAAACTCGTTGCCGATGGCACCCGCGACAAACCCATTGTCTTCACCAGCGCCGATCCCGTCGGACGCCGAACCCCCGGAAACTGGGCCGGCCTGGCAATGGTCGGTTACGCAAAAACCAACCGCGTCCCCTTCGATCTGCGCATCACACCCGGTGAATACGACACCAACGTCGGCGGCGACGACGACACCTGGGATTGCGGAACCCTTCGTTACGTCCGCGTAGAATTCGGAGGCGCCGAAGTCGACGGCAAAAAAGCCCTCAAAGGCGTAACCCTTGCCGGTTGCGGCAGCAAAACCACTATCGAATACGTACAAACCCACATGAGCGACGACGACGGCTGGGCCGTCTTCGGCGGCACCGTCAACCTACGACACGTCGTCTCCACTCGCCCACGCGACGACGGCTTCGACTTCGACACTGCCTGGCGCGGAACCGCACAATTTGTCGCCGTTCAACAAGATATCGGCGGCGCCGAAGGCCTGGAAATCGAAAACGTCAAAGAAAAACCAGATGCCCCTCTCCAAACCAACGCCAGGATCTACAACTTCACACTGATCGGCGCCAACGAACCAGGCAACCGCCAGATGGGCGTCTACTTCCGCTACGGAGGCATGGGAACACTCTCACACGGCATCATCATGGGCTACAAAACGTCCGCCATTTACGTCGACGGCCAACACTCAGCCGACCACGTCCTGAACGGAAAAACCAACATCGAAAACACCATCTTCTACAGCATCGGTGCCGACGGAAAATCCTACTTCGGCGCCACCTCATTTTTTGATGGCGAAGATGCTGTACTCGAAGACTACACCCATTTTGAACAAGCCGCAGCCAACAACCTCTTCGGAGTCGATCCAGGAATCAAAGAACCCTACGATCTCACCAAACCAAGCTGGGTCCCTTCCGGCGACGACATCATCGTAAGCGGCGCACTTCCCCCAGGCTTCGACCAAACCGCTATCTACCGCGGCGCCTTCGCCCCCGGCCAGATCCCCTGGACCGAAGGCTGGACCGATTACCCCCGCAACTAATCCTTCCTCCCCACTTAATCAATGTCCCGCATCGTAACCCCTCGATGCGGGACATTTTTGTATCTAAAACAAGCTCATACACGTCCTTGCAGACCTCAGTCCACTTTCGGACTCGGTCATGTACGTCCTTGCAGACCTCAGTACACTTTCGGACTCGGTCATGTACGTCCTTGCAGACCTCAGTCCACTTTCGGACTCGGTCATACACGTCCTTGCAGACCTCAGTCCACTTTCGAACTACCCCATACACGTCCCTGCAGACCTCATTCTACTTCCTGAATCGGTCATGTTCACCCAAGCAAACACCCACCCTTTTCCACGCTCTCCACAAATCCTTGTTTTACTTTGCCTTTGATTTGCTTTTCCTTCGCGAAAAGTCGCGCCTTCCCGTGCGCCTTTTGCCTTTGCCTTTCCTTCGCGCGCCGTCGCTCCCTTCGCGTCTTCGCGCGAAGCATTTGGTGTGCTTTTGCTGTGCTTTTCTCACCCGCAATAACCCGTCAAAAACCCACCATCCCCAGACCTCCGGCAAAGTACTCGTCGATTTAGAACCGTCGCTGCCGTGCAGCCAAGAGGCGAGTAGTCAGGACATCAAGCAGCAGATTTGCGGTCCCGCCCGGAGAAGTACGCGCCGCAAGGCTGTCTTCCGGACGCGCAATCGCAAGCTGATCAAGCTCATCCGCAACCTGTCGATACGCCTCACGAAACGGCACACCTTCCGCCGTCAGCTCAATCGCGCGGTCCGTCGCGTACATGTCGCTCGAAATCGCTGCACGCATCCGTACCTCGTCAAACCGAAGATTCGCCAGAAGCTGCGGCACGAGCGCGAGTGCATCCAGCCCACTCGTCAACGCACGCAAAACCGGCCCCTTCGTCGCCTGCAAATCGCGATGATAACCGCTCGGAAGCGACAAAATCGCCCACAACTCGTTAATCGCTCCCTGCGTCGGCGCCGCTGCTGCACGCAACAACTCCACAACGTCTGGATTACGCTTGTTCGGCATAATCGACGAACCCGTCGTGTACTGATCCGGAAGCTCCACAAAACCAAACTCGGCTGTCGTAAACAAACTCAAATCCCAGGCCAGCCGACGAACATCCATCAGACTCTGATTCATCGCCATCAGCGCCTGCATCTCAAACTTCCCACGACTGTTCTGCGCATAAATCGGATTGACCTGCATCCGCGCAAAACCAAGCTCTTCCGTCACACCTTCACGATCCAACGGCAAGTTCACGCCGTAACCGGCAGCCGTGCCGAGCGGATTCGCATCGATCAATGTACGCGTCGCGTTCGCCAGATTCGCACTGTCGATAAACGCTTCCGCAAACCCCGCAAACCACATCCCAACCGACGACGGCACCGCACGCTGCAAATGCGTATAACCCGGCATCGGCACATCCTTTTCTGCCTCCGCCCGCTCAAGCGCCACGCTTGCTGCATCCACACACAACGCACTAATCTCGCTCAACGCGTCCAGCAAATACAAACGCTGCGCCACCAACACCTGGTCGTTTCGACTACGCCCCGTATGCACCTTCTTGCCGGTTTCACCCAGCTCCGCGACCAAAAAACACTCGATAGCCGAATGCATATACTCAAACCGCGCATCCAGCACAAACTGCCCGGCCTCAAAACGCTCGCCAAGCTCTACCAGCTTTGCGCACAACGCTTCGGATTCGCTCTCATCAAGAACCCCAATCCGCAACAAGCCATGCACATGCGCTATCGACGCCCGAATGTCGTACACAAACAATGACTGATCGAGCAGCACATCCTCGCCGGCCAAAAACCGCATGATGCGCTCATCAACCGTCGTATTGTTCTTTTGCCAGATCAGACCAGCCATTTTTCAATCCCTTCCAATTCGTCAAAACCACACGCCAGATTCAAATTCTGAAGCGCCTGCGTCGCCGCACCCTTCAACAGATTATCAATCGTCGCAACCATCACCAGACGACCACCCGCATCGTCCACCGTGATCCCGCCAATCGCCACATCATGACGCCCGGCAATATCCTTCACATGCGGAATCTCATCCAACACCCGCACAAGCCGCTCTTTTTTATAGCGTTTCACAAACAGATCATAAATTTCCTCACGATCCGCCTGCTCTTTCAACGTCGCCGAAATCGTCAGCGTAATCCCACGAAAATACGGCGCCACATGCGGCATAAAATGCACCGGCGTCGCAAGCTGAAAACTCACCTCACGCTCATGCAAATGCCCCGTCAGCGCATACGGCATCAGATTGTCAGCCAATTGCACCGGATCGTTTTTCGGCGACGGCGTTGTACCCGCACCCGAATACCCCGACACACCAAAAACGTGCGGAATGTCCTGCAACCGCTCAATAATCGGCAACAAAGCCAACTGCATACCCGTCGCATAACAACCCGGATTCGCAATCCGCTTTGATTCCCGGATTTCGTCGCGAAAACGCTCCGGCAACCCATACTGCCAATCACCGTTAAAACGATGATCCCCACTCAAATCCACAATCACAGCCTGCGGACAAACACGCTCGATCGCAGCTACAAACGGCGCCGACAAATCATTGGGCAACGCCAGAACATACGCATCCGCACAATATTCTGCCGCCTGTTCTGCACTCAAATTCTCGTATTTGAGTGCACCCTCAAACGTCTCGTTGTGCGCACTGACCGCCTGACCCGCAAGCTCGCGTGAACTCACAAACACAAGCTCAAAACCCGCATGAGCGCCCAATAATCGAATCAGCTCGCTACCCGTATATCCACGCGCACCAACAATCCCGATTCGTTCTTTTGTCTGTTCAGCCATATTCAATTCTCCGAAACCGCATGCGCATGCAACGTCGCAGGCATATTCAGCGCAATCTCAACGCACTGCTGAATTTCATCAAAACCACTCAATCCATACCAGAACACAGTCCACGCACCGCTTCGATACGTCCCTTCCGCCTCCTGAAAATACCAGGAATTGATCGGGTTTTCCGTACGCGCACGCCAGAACAAACGCGGATTCTCCTGCTTCATCCGCTGCCACATCGACTGCCCCAGACCCTCGCCCTGCGCCTTTTGCGTAACGCCGAACTTATCCAGATACGGAATCCCACCCTCCAGCGTAATTACCGCCGTCGCACGATACGATTCCGTCAGATAAATGCGATGAAAAGGCTTCGAATCAAAATAGTCCGCCATGAGTTTTCGACCAAAACAGGCCTCCAACAACTCACGCAACCGATCCTTATCAACCTTATCCATCACCGTATGGCACACAACTTCCTCGCCACGCCGCACCAGCGTTCCCGAACCACGATGCGTAAACAACTCGCGCGCAAGCTGCCCCGGCGTCGTAATCGAAACCGACGACTCCAACGGCAATTTGTCCAGAAGCTGCTTAATTTCCTGCAATTTCAGCCGCATACCCGAGTGAACCCAGTCCTGCTGCATCAAAAACTCATAATCTTCCGCCAGATTGATCGAATCAATCAGCTGATTATGTTGATTCAACAAACCACCCGTCGGCGTCAAAAACACTATTTTGAATGGCTCAATCGCAATCGCGAGCTCACGCGCCGCCACATCCGCATTGATATTCACAATCTGACCCGTCGGCGTTTCACCCAGGCATCCCAAAATCGGCAACGCCCCACTGCGAATACTCGACTCAATCAACTCGGTATGAATCGCCGTAATCTCGCCAACCAGACCATAACGCTCAACATCCAACAGCTTAGCCTCAATCACGCCATTCGTAATCGGCCGCGCATGTGTCCCCATTTTTTCAAGTGCTTCCACCAACCGCAACGTCTCGTTTTGAAACACTTTGCGCGCAACTTCCAGCGTCGCCGGCGGCGTAACACGCATGCCATCGATTCGCTCAGTCTCAATGCCGGCCTCTTCAAGCGCTGCATTAAGCTGCGGCCCCGCACCATGAATCACAATCGGATACAGACCCACACGGTGCAAAAACGTCAGCGACGACGCCAGCGTTTCCAACTCATCTTGCAAAATCCCGCCACCAACCTTGATCACCGCAAATTTCTTCGAGTCAATGCTCGCAAATTGCTTCAGATACTGGTCGACTTCTTTGCGACTACCAATGTTTTGCAGCAAACGGATGATCGTATTGCGTGTATCAGGCATGGCTTTATAACCCACTGCAGAATCTTCGAACGCCGGTTATAAATGCCGGTAGAGAACGAAAAGATACGAAAAAAGGCAAAAATAACGGTCGATGATCAACGATCGCCGATCAAACGAACATACGAAGAAACCACGGCCTCAAGCTGCGCAAGCGCAACCCATTCACCGGCCGTATGCGCCTGCGCAATGTTACCCGGACCAAACACAATCGCGGTATAACCCGCCTCCGAAAACAGCGCGGCCTCTGTCCAAAAATCAACCGGATCTCCAACCTCCAACCCGATTTCTTCAGCAATCGCACGCGCAGCACTTGCCACATCCTGCCCACCAGCACCGTGATGCGCCGGCAACGCCGGACCATAAAATCCACGCTGCCAATTGACCGTCGTTGTCTCCGACGCACACGCTTGAAACCGCGCCAGCACAGCTTCCGCATCCTGATTCGGCAGCGGACGAATCCCCCACCGAACCGTCGCACGCGGCGCAATGATATTCGGCTTGATACCGCCTTCAATCACGCCAACATTAAAACAAACGCCGGCCAGGCTCCGATAATGATCCTCGCTCCGCGCACGCGTTGCTTCTTCCACAGCCTTCGAAACCCAGGCCGAAGCATGGTGCAACGCGTTATCTTCCAGCGCCGTCATCGACGACGCATGACCTGCCTTGCCCTCAAAAACACCCGTGCACGTCAAAATACCACGATGCTCCAGCACAGCCTTCGCATTCGTCGGCTCGGCCACAATCACCGCGTCGAATGCATAGCGATTACCGTGCTCACCGCAAAAATTCTTAACGCACCGACTGCTGCCAGCCTCCTCGTCCGACGTAAACAACAACGCAACGTCACCCGTCGTCCGACCAGTCGCAGCCAGCATACACGCCGACGCACCCTTGATATCGCACGCACCAAGACCAATCGCACGGTCTTCGGTAACTTCCAACCGATGCGGATCACTCTGCCATGCACTATCTTTTGGCACCGTATCGATATGGAAATTAAACAAAAACCGCGGCTCGCCGCGAATCGCCAGCAGACTGATACAGCCATCCCCGAGATCGACCAGCTCCATGTGAAAATCCCCAAGGAACCTGGTCAAATACTCGAATATACCGTCCGTCGCGCTGATATTGCGCGGCGGATTGCACGTATCAAATCCCACCAACGCACGCAGATGCACGAGTGTTTCTTTGAGCAATTCACTCACTTTTTATTTACCCGCATTTTTGACAGCCCGATTCACCAACGAATGCAGCGTCGTGCTCTGGCCAAGCAATTTAATAAAGCCTTCTGCTTCCGTCACATTCCAGTCCGCAGACTGCGCATAAACAGCGCCCTTACGACGAAGAATATGCGGCGAATCCACTGCAACCGCATGACAAATCCCGCCCGAAGTCTCAAGCGTAACCGTGCCATTCACACACGCCTGGCTCGAACGAATAAACGCTTCCAGGTCCGCCTTGAGCGGCTCATAGAAAAAGCCCTTGTACACAAGCTCAACCCATTGTTGCGCCACAACCGGCTTAAACGAGTTCTGATAATGCGTCGCCGTCGCCTCTTCCAACGCACGATGCGCCGCAAGAAGACTGATCATCGCCGGAGCCTCAAACACAATGCGTCCCTTCAGACCCACCGTCGTATCACCCGTGTACATGCCACGACCCACGCCGTACGCACCGAGTTTTTTATTCAGCTTCGAAATCATCTCCGGACCGCTGATTTCCTGACCATTGAGCGCCACAGCCTCGCCGTTTTTGAACGTAATCTGCACACGCAGCGGCTCTTTTGGCCACTCCGACGCAGGCGCCGTCAACTTGTACGTTTCCGGACCAGGCGTCTGCCAGTCATCGATCTCCGAACCCGAAGTCGTCACACCGAGCAAGTTCTCATTGATCGTATAACGCATGTACTTGGCACGCGTCCCAAAACCACGCTCCGTCA
>JBEBSM010000147.1:0-8771 GCA_040394315.1 Lujinxingia vulgaris | reverse complement strand
CACTAACCCACGGTGATTTAGAACTAAATCATCGCCCACTATCGACCGAATTGAGTTTAAAAGCCTCATTTCAGGCGAAAAACAACATTTTCCCAACCCGCGGAACGGCCTCCTTCAATCTCGTATCGAATTATCGCTCCGGAAAACTCGAAGCGAACACTGACATCAAAGACCTCGACCTTTCATGGCTAAGCCAACTTCTTCCGGAACGATATTCCTCCAAATTACACGGAGGAACTGCCTCCGTGAAGTTCGACGTCGACCAAAAGTCCCGCGACGCCAAAGCGACCTTTTCCGGTAACGTCGCCCTCGTGAAAGCCAAAGTCCTGCTTGGCCCGCTGGCCGAAGAACCACTCGCTGATCTCAACGCGGGTTATGAATTCGAAGGCTACTTCGATCCCAAAGCTGCAATTCCAGCAATATCCCTGGGACGAAAAAACGCAGCTCCGCAACCCACCGAACTCCCCGACCTTATCGACGATGAGACCGAGCAAGATGCCGTGCAATCGCCCGTTCCAACACGCGGCGCACTCGTTTTCACAACCGGAAAAGCACGCATAGAATCCGTAAAAGCCGACGTTCTGCCAGCCTTTTATGGCATCGGCAAACCGTTGCTAAGAATGCCAGCGCGATTCGATCTCAAAATCAAACTCCCTGAAACCCGACTTGCCGCACTCATTGAAGCCGTCCCCGCCCCAATTCAGGGCACACTTGCCGGAATCCGTTTGGACGGCTCCATGTCCTGGGATTTCGCCATCCAGGTGCCACTCGATGATGCAAGATCAATGGTCTGGGAAACCAATCCCGTCCTCAAAGACTTCAATGTCGTGCACTTACCGCCGACCGCCGATGTCTTTAAACTCACCGGCGAATTCGCACACACCATCACCGATGAGTTCGAAAGAACGACCAACGGCCGTCGCGAAACCGTCGAATTTTCACGCCGCATCACCATCCCAGCCATGAAACCCATTCCGGCAGCCTGGCTGATCGAAAACACACCACTTACCGTCGAACAAATCGACCGCGATCGCCGACAACGTGACTGGCCACACGTGCCCCACTCCCATGAAGCGCCCGGAATTCCATCCCATATTCTCAATTCCCCCCAATACTGGCTCACCGATCACGCAGCAAACCAGGCCGCCAAACTTCCCTGGAAAAAACGTGTCGCGGTTGCCCCCAAAACCAAGCCCTCCATTTCCGACCAATTTGCCAATTTCTTCGGAACCAACCCCAATCCACAGGCTGAACCAGCCATCGTCGACACATTTGATTTGCCCGAGCCAACCGTGCTTACCCGCGGCAGCAGCAACAGCCCAAACCCCTACGGCCCCTATCAATTCGTGCCGCTACACCACATTTCCCCCTGGCTTGTGCGCGCAATTATTACAACCGAAGACAATTCATTTTTCACCCATCACGGTTTTAACTGGCTCGCCATCAAAGAATCCACCCACGCAAATCTTCGCGCCGGCCGATACGTTCGCGGAGCCAGCACCATCTCCATGCAACTCGCTAAAAACCTCTTTCTGGACCGCAGCAAAGTTTTATCCCGTAAATTACAAGAAGTTTTCATCGTCTGGCTCATGGAAGACGTCGCCGACATTCCCAAAGAGCGCCTGATGGAAATTTACCTGAACATCATCGAGTTTGGTCCTGGTGTTTTTGGTATCCACGACGCATCCGTACACTATTTTGGCAAACGCCCCGACGAACTCAGCCTGTCCGAAGTTATCTGGCTCGTCAGCATTGTTCCAAGCCCGAAACGTCACCACGCCTTTTACGAACGTGGCGAAATTACCGAGTCCTGGTTTCGCCGTATGACACGCTACATGCGCGTTATGCACTCACGCGACCGCGTTTCCGAACAACAATACCTCTTCGCAATCGAAGATCGTCCATTGTTCTACAAACCAGAAACCGGCGCTCCCTTGTTGCAACCACGCGTCGCGCCGCCTATGATAACCGCTCCAGACCACGGTATTTCTGACATCAATCCCGACAACGCAGAAAAGCCATTTGTGCCTCAATTCAAACTTCCAGAATTTTCTCCGTGATCTCTGCGTCCAATTGCGCGCCGGCTAGCTTTTTGGCCCGGATCTCCTGAAGTCTCCACGGAGCAACCATGCAATCCCATCCGTCCAACAACGCCGTTTCACCCATCCAAAAGCTTGTCGCGCGCCTGGCCTTCCGCATCCGCGCAGGCCGCGCAGCAGATTACGCCTTTTCCATCGCTGCAATTTGTTTACTAATCGCAGCAGGCATCGTTGCACTTTCCAAAACCGGCTGGTTAGACGCAGACTCCGCACTAAAATACCTGTGCATACTCATCGTTCTGCCAATCCCCGCCGCAATTATCGGATGGATCCAACGACTCGACAAAATTGCGCTCGCTCAAAAAATCGATCAATCACACGATCTACACGACCGCTTTTCCACCGCACTAACACTTGCCGATTCACCACATGCCGACAGCTCACCCGCTGCCCGAGAATTTTCACGCGCGCAGATCGAAGACGCCCTCAAATACGTCGACAAAGTTCGCATCGCCCAGGCCGCGCCCTTTCGAAAACCAGACGGACTCATTCCGTTTATGCTGTTTTTAACAGCCGTCGTCGCCCTCTGGTTTTACCCGGTCCCAGATCACGCACAACCACTGCCTCCGCCCCCGGTCATCACCCACAGTCCGCTGCTCGACTCGGCCACCATCGCCATAGAGCGAAACCGCCTGGAAGACATCAAAAACCAGCTCGCGATCAACCCGGACCTCGAAAGCCAACAACTCGTCCAGGAAATCGAAGATCTGCTCACCGCCGTTGAAAACCAGGAAATCTCCGAGCGAGAGTTTCTCGAACGCCTCGATGCAATCGAAAAGAAGTTTTTCACCGACCGTGAGCCCCCACCGGTTGAAGATCTGGCCGACGCCCTCAAACAGGCCGCTGACGCTCTGCGTAAAGAAGCCGGCAAAGACTTAGCCCAACAAAAAGAACTCGATGCCGTCATAAAAGCGCTTCAAGAAAAAGATCTCGAAAAAGCCTCGCAGGCCGTCGAAAAGCTCGCCGAAAAACTCCTCGCTGACAACATCTCCGCCAAAGACGCCGAACAACTCGCCAAATTACTCGAAAAATTCGCCGACAAAATCGATCTCGATAATCCTCGGCTCAAAGATCTCTTCGAAAAAAACAAAGACGCTTTCGAAAAGCTCAGCGAACAATTCAAGGACCGCAAAGATCTAACGTCCGGCGAAAAAGACATGCTCAAAAAGGCCGAAAAAGATCTCGAACGAGCACGCCATAAAGCACAGGTCGATAAATCCGTCGGCACCGGCCGCGCGCTCGAACAGCTCCAAAAAGAAACCAAAGAAATGGCCGAAAAACTCAAAAACCACGCCGAGCAAGAGAAAAAGAACGCAAAATCCAAGAAACCTGAGCCGGATCAACCCGACTTCCAACAACAAGTCGGCCGAAACGCAAAGGAAGCCGCCGAAAAACTCGAGCAACAGAGCAAAGAACAACAAGGCGAACAGGCCAAACAAGACGCGCACAAACAGATTCAAGAAATGCGCGAATCCATGAAACGCGCACAAACTGGCAAGGAAGAACAACAAAAAGACCAGCGGCGCGGCGAACAAGTACGCGATTTTCTCGAACGTGCGAAAGGCGAACAAGAAGCCCGATCCGACAAGCAAATGGAACAAGCTGGCCAGGAATCCTCGGAATCCGGTGAACAACAAACGGATAAAGCAGGCGCCGAACAGCAACCAAAGCAGCAAGGCAACGAGCCAGACAAAGGTACAGAAGCCGACGGATCTGGCGACGGCTCCGGCAGCAGTGACCGGGAAAACAAATTAAAACAAGAAAATCAGGGCCGGAACGACTCCGGTTCCGACAAAGGTGGCGAACAAGATGAAACCAAACTCGACTCAAAACGCGTCCAAGAAAACCTGAAAGGTGAAAAAGGCCAGGGCCAGTCCAAATCAGAAATCATCCAGGGCGCAAGTGAAGAAGGTTTCGCAACCGCCGAATACAAAGACGTCTACGGCGATTATTCATCGGTCGTCGAAGAAGTCATGGAACGCGAAAAAGTCCCATCCGGATACCGCTACTACATCAAACGATACTTTCAGCTCATCAAACCTCAGCAATAATTAGCAGTCATAAAAGGAGCCTTTTCATGGCAAACAACGCTTCCACCGCCACAACGGCCGATAACGATAAAAACGTCGAGAAACTCGTCGCTGCCTTCAAAGCCGACGTCGACCGCATCACCCAGGAAGTCGGCAAAATGATCGTCGGCCACCAGGACATCGTCCACGGCGTCATCATGTCCATGCTCGGCGGCGGAAACGTTCTGCTCGAAGGCGTCCCCGGACTCGGAAAAACCATGCTCGTCCGCACCATTTCCGAAACCCTCGGACTGCAGTTTTCCCGCATCCAGTTCACACCCGACCTCATGCCCACCGATATCCTCGGTACCACCATGATCGTCGAAGACGAACACGGCTCCAAACACTTCACCTTCGAAAAAGGACCGATTTTCTCCAACATCGTCCTCGCCGACGAAATCAACCGCGCCACACCCAAAACCCAGTCGGCCATGCTCGAAGCCATGCAGGAAAAATCCGTCACCATCGGCAAAGAAACCTTCAAACTCGAAGAACCCTTCTTCGTACTTGCCACCCAAAACCCACTCGAAATGGAAGGCACCTATCCACTTCCAGAAGCCCAACTCGACCGCTTCCTCTTCAAACTCCGCGTCGAATTCCCCAACCTAGACGAACTCCACACCATCATGGACCGCACAACCCAGCGCACGTCCCCCACCGTCCAAGAAGTCATCACCAAAGAACGCCTCATCGAAATGAAGAACTTCGCCCGCGACGTTCCCCTCGCCCGCCACGTCCAGGATTACGCACTCCGAATCCTGCAATCCACACACCCCGAACACCCAGGCGCACCCGACATCACCCGCCGCTACGTCCGCTTTGGCTCCTCACCTCGCGGCGCACAGGCCATTTTGATCACATCCAAAGTACGCGCACTCATCGACGGCCGTTTCAACGTTTCCTGCGAAGACGTCCGCCAATCCGCACTTTCCGCCCTTCGCCACCGCGTCATCCTCAACTTCGAAGGCGAAGCCGAAGGCATTGATACCGACGATATCATCCTCGAAATCATCAAAAAGACGCCGGAGAACTCCAAGAAATGAGCGTTTCCCCCAAAAACGACAGCTCGAAAGAGAAATTCGACGAAGAGTTTTTAAAAAAACTCGAATATCTCTACATCATGAGCAAAAAAATCGTCTCCGGAAGCGCGCGCGCCGAACGCAAAAAGCGTCTGGTCGGCAGCGGCATCGAATTTGCCGATCACCGCCCTTACGCCGCCGGCGACGATTTCCGCACACTCGACTGGAAAATCTACGGCCGCACCGAAAAACTTTTCCTGCGCCTGTTCGAAGAAGAAGAAGATCTCTACATTTACTTCCTCATCGACTCCAGCCGCTCCATGCAACTCGGCCAGAAAAACAAATGGGATTACGCCAAACAAGTCGCCGCTGCCCTTGGGTACATCGGCCTGAGCAACTTTGACCGCGTCAGCATCATCCCCTTCTCAAGCCAACTCGACGGCCGCATGCCACCCGCCCGCGGCCGTGCACAGATCTTCAAGATTTTCGATTTTCTCAATCGCACCGAACCCGGCAAAGAAACCAATATGGCCGATGCGTTCAAAAAATTCGTCAATCAAAACAAACGCACCGGACTGGCCGTCGTCATCAGCGATTTTTACGATCCAGACGGTTTTGAGGCCGGCCTGAACTTCTTGCGCTACCACCGCTTTGAACCCATCGTCATTCAACTTTTCGACGAGCGCGAACTCGACGTAAACCTGCACGGCGAACTCCAACTCGTCGACTCTGAAACAGGCAACGTCACCAATATCACCGTTACAAAAGACGTCTTGAAACAATACCAGAAAGCCTTCGAGAACTTTTCCGACCAGCTCGACGACTATTGCAAAAAGCGCCAGATCCTCTATTTTCGCGCACCCATTCAAGTCCCGTTCGACGAACTCGTCCTGAAGATCTTCCGCGCCGGCGGTTTTATTAAGTAATTCGTTCCAGGTAGATACAATCCATGCAGTTTACCGGATTACCACTTCAAAACGTACTCATGCTCGCAGGCGCAGCCGCGGTCTTCGTGACCGTTCTCTATCTGCTCAAGCTGAGAAAACGCCGCTTCGAAGTCCCTTTTTCCCCACTCTGGAATCAGGTCCTCGCAAGCC
This sequence comes from Lujinxingia vulgaris, assembly GCA_040394315.1. Lineage (GTDB taxonomy): Bacteria > Myxococcota_A > Bradymonadia > Bradymonadales > Bradymonadaceae > JACCWM01. The sequence goes on along the minus strand of JBEBSM010000147.1, from coordinate 2,487 downwards.
AAAAATCCTACACCGACTGGTGGAATCGCCTCAAACGCCTGCTTTCCTGGTTGATCCACATCATCCTCGTCGCACTGCTGGCATTTGCCATGCTCGGTCCACACTTCAAAGACGAAGTCTTGACCGGCCGCCACATCCTCGTACTCATCGACAACTCCGCCAGCATGGCCGCCGTCGACGTCAGCGGCGGAATCGACCGACTCGACATCGCTCGCCGAAAAGCCGCCGAAATTTTAGAAACCGTCAGCAGCCAGGACCGCGTCATGGTCGCTGCGTTCAACACACGCATCGAACCACTCAGCCCTTTCACCAACGACACGTCCCTGCTCGAAACACCACTCCAAAACCTGCGCGTCGCCGCCACCGGCACAACCTACGAGCAAGCACTCGCTTTTGCCGCCGATTCGCTGCGCCAAAAAGGCCAGTCAGAACTCGTCATCATCAGCGACGGCGCCGGACTCGAAGGCAAATCCTTCGAAAACTTCAATTTCGATGAAGAAACAACCATTCGTCACCTCAAAATCGGCGAACGCTCCGACAACCTCGCCATTACCGCTTTCAACGCACGCAGATACCTGGCCAACAAACTCGATTTTGAACTATTCGTCCAAATCCAGAGCTTTTTTGACCGCGAAATTGATGCAGAACTCGAACTCTACGCCGATGATCGACTCGTCGAAACCCGTCCCATCAAACTCGAAGCCAACCAGATTTACCAGACATTCTATCCGAGTCAGGCCGTCGCCGGCGAGAAAATCGAAGCACGCATCAAAGTTACCAGTCGTGATGCACGCGACGTTTTCCCACTCGACGACCGTGCCTACGCACTTTTGCCGGCCGCCAAAAAACTACGCGTCCAACTCGTCACCGACGGCAACCTCTTCCTCGAAGGCACCCTGCTGCTGAACCCGAACATCGAAGTTTTCCGCACGCGCTTAAGCGAATACGACATCAACGAAAACTTCGACGTCACCATTTTTGACCGCGTCGCACCACCCATCCCCGAACGCGGAAATTTCGTTTATTTTGCACCCACCGGCGAAAACTCTCCCTTCGATACCCAGGGCGAAATCAACAATCCAATCATCACCGACATCAAAAAAAGCCATCCGCTCATGCAGTGGATCACGCTCAAAGACGTCAACATCGGCAAAAGCGTCAAATTTCGCCGAAGATCCGGCGACGACGCCGTCGCCTCCGCATTCGGAGATCCGATCATTATGACGCGCAGCGAATCCAAAGGCGAAAACCAACGACAACTCGTCGCGATCGGATTTGATGTCCGAAACAGTGATTTCCCCATGCGCGTCGCCTTCCCCGTCTTCATTTTCAATCTTCTTGATTACCTGACACTCGACGACGAAGACTTCATCGCCAGCTACGAAACCGGCGAATCCTGGCACATCGATCTTCCATCCGAAATGAGTCAGGACAAAACCACAGCCGTCATGCACGAACCCAACGGCTTAAAAACACCCGTTTCAATATTCGACGGCCGCGCCATGTTCTACGGCGAAACGCCCGGTTTTTATCGACTGGAAATCAATGCTTCAGACGCTCCAAACGCTCCAAACGCTCCAAAAACCAGCATTTTACTCGCTGCCAACATGAACAACCCCGAAGAATCCCAGATCGCGCCCTTCCAGCTCGAACTTCCGGAGACCGAAGTCTCCGACCAAACCGAAGCACTCGTATTTCAGCGCCACCAGCTCTGGATCTGGATCCTCTTACTCGTCTCCCTTGTGCTCATGCTCGAATGGTGGACCTACAACCGACGGGTAACCCAATGATTATCAATCGACACAAAATATTCAGCGCCCTCTACTGGATCATCCTCGTCACCGTCTGGATGCTCATAGCGTTCGCCTATTTCCAACAAATCATCGCACCCGGCACCGAAAACATCGCATTTACCCTCGCCGACCGCACCGTCGAAATCATGGCACCCCGCTGGTTTGGCCTGGCACTTTTCTTGCCCGTCCTCTGGCTCATCGCACGGTTTACACTTTCGGATTTACCGCGCTACCAACGCTGGATCAACGTCACACTCCGCGCACTCGTTCTGATCGCCATCATCGGCGCACTCGTGCAAGTCGTTTTCACCAGCTTCGAAAGCCGCGTCTCCACCATCTTTCTCGTCGACACATCTGCGTCCGTTCCCGATGAAGTCCTCGAAAAATCCGTCGCCTTCATCAACGAAGCCATCCAGGCCAAAGGCGAACGCGACGATTTACGCGTCGTCGCCTTCGCCCACCATCCCTACGCTGTCGAATTACCGTCCGACGGCCCGCTCACCAGTATTCCACGTCCCGCAACGGTAGACGACAGCCTCTACACCGACATCGCCTCCGGCCTGCGCATGCTCTACGGCCTGTTTCCACAAGATCATCTAAAACGCGTTGTCGTCATCTCCGACGGCAACGAAACACGCGGAGATTTCATCGCCGAAGCCTACCGCGCGCAAGCGTTCGGCGTCCGTATCTTCAA
>JBEBSM010000146.1:0-8775 GCA_040394315.1 Lujinxingia vulgaris | reverse complement strand
GCTGGTGAGCAGAGTTTGGGGAGCTAAGGCGGATGGTTCTTAGCTTGCCCAAACTCATTCACCACCGTGGCGAGCACGGTGGGGTCTTTAAGAGCGGCGCAAGCTTACTTAGCTTTCCAAACTGATTCACCGGTGTGGCAAGCACACCGGGGTCTTGACCGTATAAACACTAGCCTAAACGAACTGGCTAACGGCTATGGGGGAAATCCCTCGGTCTCGTGCAAATGCATGGTGTCCGCTTCAGGGCGAGGCCCTGGCGGACGGGGTGGTGCGAGTGGAACAATTTTTCACTGTTGAGTGACTTGGGTCGATGAGAGTGGAACAATTTTTCACTGTTGAGTGACTTGGGTCGATGAGGGTGGAACAATTTTTCGCTGGCGAGTGAACTGGGTCGATGAGGGTGGAACAATTTTTCACTGGCGAGTGAATTTGGTGGGTTAGAAGTTGCCAGCGAGGCCGACGATGGCGCCGGCGTCGGTGGGGTTGATGAAGAGTTGGGTGGAGGTGTTGTCGTTGAGATCCCAGTTGCGGGAGAAGTAGGTGGTGGTGGTGAGGCCGAGGATGGTGCCAGCGAGTGTGGTGGCCATGTAGCCTTCGAGGGGTTGGTTTTTGCCGCGCCGGACGAGTGCATAGAGGGCGGCTCCGGTCAGGCCGCCGAGGGTTGCGCCGCCGTCGATGATAAGGATGCGTTGGCGGCTCATGGGAAATGCGTGGGAGAGGAGGGCGCCGGTGACGAGGCCGATGTTGGAGGCTGCGAGGAGTGAGCCCCAGAGGAGTGGTTTGGAGGCTGTGAATCCGGTGGTGCCGTGGATGAGGGTGGTGATGGCGGTGGTCCAGATTTGGCCGGAGTTGGCGAGTGCAATGGTGTCGGCTGTGGGTTCAAAGAGGTTCCAGACGAGTGCTGCGCCGCCGAGTCCGACGAGGTGACCAGCGAGTAGGCCGGTGAATGTTTCGTTGCCTTCAAGGTCGAGCATTTTGGAGACGGCGAAGCCGTTGCCGAGTCCCCAGGCTACGCCGCTGTTGTAGGTGGTGGCCTGTCCGGCGGTGATTCCGTCGCGGCTCAACAAGAGTGAGCCGCCCAGGCCGAGGGCGAGGCCGCCGGCGTAGGATGCGATTATGGGTGTGGTGCCGTCGATGCCGAATAGATGGTGGGCTGTCATGCCGACTTCTATGCCGAAGCCGAGGCCGTACAGGGTTTGAGCGAGTACGAGTTCTGCGCGTGCTTGTGGGCTGACGGGTTCGCCGTTTTTCGATTTTCGAATGGTGGATTCTTTGGAATCTTGTGCGGCTGTTGTTTCGGGGACGGTCTGCTTGATTTGAATCGGGTCGGCTTGAATCTGGGTTTCTTGGGCAAAGGCGGCCGTGCTCGTGAGGAGGATCGAAAGGGCGAGCAGAAGAGAGGATATGTGCTTTTTCATATTGCGCCTCGATAGAACGGTTGGGGCCGGAATCAAGTGTGGGAGCGATGGACAAAGGTTGGGTATTTGTCGGTTTTAAGGGAACAGAAGTCAATGGATAAAGAAAAACCGCTTCTGGCGACGATTTGGGAAGGGTCGTGGGAAGCGGTCTGGGGTGGTGTTTGTGGTTGGAAGTGCGTGGATTAGAAGCGTCCGCCGAGGCCGACGATTGCGCCGCCGTCGGTGGGGTTGATGAAGAGTTGGGTGGTGGTGGTGTCGTCTTCGTCGTCCCAGTTGCGGGAGAAGTAGGTGGCGACGCCGAGGCCAAGGACGGTGCCGGCTAGTCCGCTGGCCATAGCGGCTTCGCCGTTTTCGAGGTCCTGTCCGCTGGCGATCATGACGTAGGCGGAGAATCCGACGAGGGCGCCGAGGATTCCGCCGGAGTCGATGACGAGTGCGCGGCCGCGGCTCATGGGGAATTCCTGGGCTAGCAGGGCGCCGGTGAGTAGTCCGACGTTGGAGGCAGCGAGGAGTGAGCCCCAGAGAAGGGCGTCGGAGGCTTCGAATCCGGTGGTGCCGTGGATGAGGGTGGTGATGACGGTGGCCCAGATCTGGCCGGAGTTGACGAGTGAGACGGTGCCGGCTGTGGGTTCAAACAGGTGCCAGGCTAGTGCTGCGCCGCCGAGGCCGATGGCCTGACCGGCAAGGAGTGTGCCGGCGAAGGCTTTGCCGTCGATTTCGGCAGCGTTGGAGAGGGCTAGTCCGTTCCAAAATCCCCAGACTGCGCCGGAGTTGTAGGTGCTGGCCTGTCCGGCGGTGACGCCGTCGCGGCTGAGGTAAAGGGAGCCGGCCAGGCCGAGGGCTGCGCCGCCGGTTAGTGCTGCGAAAACGGGGCGTGGATCATTGCAGCCGACGAGAAAACAGGTTTCCAGGCCGACGCCGATGCCGTGCATGGTCTGGAAGATGACGAGTTCGGCGCGGGCCTGTGCGTTGGTGGTTTCGCCGTTGCTGAGCGTGCGTTCTTTGGGGTTTTTGGGATCTTGGGCTTCTGGGGAAACGCTCGGATCTTTTATGGCTACAGCGTCGTCCGGGGTTGGTTTGGTGGCTGGTTGTTCGATGGTTGGTTTGTCGGATTCGACGAGCGACATGACGGCCAGCACACGGTGGGCGAGTGGTGTGGCTTCGTGTTGTGGGTATTGCTTGATGAGCTGGTTGAGCAGGCTTTCGGCGGCGTCCTGGTGGCCGCGCAGGGTTTCGATGAAGGCCTGTTGATAGAGTTGCCAGGCGGGATCTTCGAGCGGTGGGAGGGGCAGTGTTGGGGGTGTTTCTTGTTCTGCTTTTTCTGGGCTGGCGTCGTCTGCGGGCCTGGTTTGTTCGGTTTGCTTGTCTGGTTCGGGAGCATCTTGTGCAAATCCGGAGGTGCCGGATAAGAGGATGAAAAGTGCCAGAGCAAGGGGAGAAAATAATGAGGTTGTTCGCAAATGTTTTTTCATTCTACAACTCGACGATAAACAGCAGGTCGGTACAAAATTACTTACTAAGATCCAGAATACTTGGGCTTTGTATTGTGTGAAATGCGGATGAAAGTCAATCGGTGGCATGTTTTATTGCGTAAAGGGGGAAGGTGGAGGAACATGCGTGGGTCGTGAGAAAGTCATTCCGTTCTTGACAGTGCGGGGTGTCTCAGACAAACACACAGCAGGGGCGCGTGGCCTCCGGAGATAAAATTCTCTCGCTATTACGGTTGAGAAGTCATGGCCTCCAGAACTGAATTATATCAAATTACCAGGGAACTTCGGCGCTACCTTGCGTGGCATGCGCAGAGCGGAGCTCCGGGCGTAATGCCTGCACCGATGGCTGAGCGTGAGGCGTGGCAGGAGCTTGAAAAGGCGCGGGAAGTTGCGCGTGCTCAGGCGATGCGCGAGGCGTTGTTTGGCGAGTCGTCGGCAAAGCCTGTGCAGCCGGATCGAGCGGTGGATCGCGTGGAGCGTGGTGGATCTGCGGCGCCGTCGTCTTCGCAGCCGTCGTCTCCGGCCAGGGTTTCGGGCAGTCGGTTGGATGCGGTTGTGGGTCCGGATAAGCCAAAGGCTGCGGTGCCAACGCCTGTGCCGACGGGTAGTGGAGGCGGGTTGTGGAATGATCCAAGTATGATGAGAATAAATAGTCGTCCGCGGCCGACGTTTCATGCGGTTGAAGATCCGGTGATCGAGGAGCCGGCTGTTGTTGCGCCGAGATCGTCGGCAGCAAACCCGTCGTCTGGAAGTTCTCCGTCGCGTCAGCAACCTGTGAATCGCCAAGAGCAATCGGTGCCTGTGCCGGTTGTGACTTCGAGTGGTCCGGATAGTTTTGAGGGATATGACGAGAGTTATATCGATTATTCTGAAGATATGTCGGAATTTAATCTCTCGGCACCGCCTGCTGTTATTGAAAAAGTCGTAGAAAAAGTGGTGGAAAAACCGGTTCGTCGTAAGGAAATGACGAATGCGGAGAAGCTGGCGTTTTTGGAGAAATACCTGGGGGACTGCCGGCGTTGTGCGTTGCACCAGGGGCGCGCGCATGTTGTTTTTGGCGAAGGGAATCCTGAAGCGCGCATTATGTTTATTGGTGAAGGGCCAGGAATCGAGGAAGATCGCAAGGGTTTGCCGTTTGTGGGCGAGTCCGGCGAGTTGCTTGATAAGATGATTGGCGCGATGGGGTTTAAGCGTGAAGACGTGTATCTGGCGACGGTTGTGAAATGTCGCTCGAGCGAGAATCGCAATCCTGTGGCGGGTGAAGTGGCGGAATGTTCGCCGTTTTTGCTCAAGCAGATTGCGGCGGTGCAGCCGGATGTGATCGTGGCGCTTGGTGGGCTTGCGGCGCAGACGTTGCTTGGTGATGCGACGAAATTGACGCAGTTGCGCGGGCGGTGGCATGCGTGGAACAAGATTCCGGTGATGCCGACGTATAATCCGAATACGCTGTTGAAAAACGATCGTTTGAAGCGCGATGCGTGGAGTGATTTGCAGATGGTTATGGCGCGTCTGGCGGAAAAGAAATAATCGAATTGTTGTCAAAAACGACTGATAGATATCAATTATCTTGTTGAAAAGAGCTGAAAACATGACAAATCGGACTTCTGGACATCTTTATGGAACGCATCGTGTGCTTGAGCCGGCCAATGGATTGCCGCAATCGGCGCAGCGGCTGGACGCGAGTGGGCCGGCGTTTGATAACGAAATTGTGATCGATGTCGAGACGTTGAACATCGATTCGGCCAGTTTTCATCAGATTATGGGTGAGGTGGGCCGTGAGCCTGCAGCGATTGCGGCGCGCGTGCAGGAGATTGTTGCGGAGCGTGGCAAGATGCAAAATCCGGTGACGGGTAGCGGTGGTATGTTGCTGGGAACGGTGCGTGCGATGGGTGAAAACTACGTGCCGCCAGTGCCGATGAAGGTTGGGGACAGGATTGCGACGCTTGTGAGTTTGTCGCTGACGCCGCTGTCTTTGGATGAAATTACTGCGGTTCATATTACGTCGGATCAGCTTGATGTGAAGGGAACTGCGTATTTGTGGCCGAGTTCGCCGATTGTTGTGCTTCCGGACGATATGGATGCTCGCCTGGCACTGGCTGTGCTGGATGTTTGTGGTGCGCCGGCGCAGACGCTGCGATTGGTGGAAGGTCAACGCACGGTTGTGGTGCTTGGCGCTGGAAAGTCCGGGATGTTGTGCGCGGCCGCGGCGCGTGATGCGCTTGGGCCGGACGGTCGTATTTTCGCGCTCGATTTGCGCGATGATAATATGGTCGTGCTGAAAGAGGCCGGAATCATTGATGATTATCGGTGTGTGAACGCGAAAAATCCGGTCGAAGTGCTCGATCGGGTGCTTGAGATGACGGGTGGAGAGCTTGTCGACGTGATGATCAATACGTGTAATGTGGACGGTGTTGAGATGTCGGCGATTTTGCCCGTGCGTTCGCGGGGTAAAGTGTATTACTTCAATATGGCGACGAGTTTTTCGCGTGCGGCGCTTGGGAGTGAAGGCGTTGGTAAAGACGTTGATCTCTTGATTGGTAATGGATACGCTGAAGACCATGCCGAGCTCGCACTGGACATGGTGCGAAAATATCCAGTTGTGCGTCGTCAAATTGAGGCATTGATGGAACAGAATTAATCGTGGATAGTGGTAATATAGTAAGAGAATGTGTAGGACATCGTGATTTCGAAATTTGACGAAGTCGTCGCAACGATAATGATTGTGGAGTAAATGGTAGTTGTGAAGCGTTTCACTAGCAGGATTTTTCGACAGCCACCCGTCTAATTTCCTGACAACTGCTTACCGAGCGCAAAGAAACTTATGAGAACTACTGATTCAGATAGCAAGGTCCGCTGCTCGTTTTGTGGCAAAGAGGCACGTGATGTGCGCAAGCTCATTGCAGGCCCAAAAGTCCACATCTGCGACGAATGTGTGTCGTTGTGCCGCGAGATCATCGAAGAAGATCGCACCCGTGAACCCGAGAAGAGCAAGGCGCTTGAAGAAATGCGTCCGAGCCAGATTAAGGCTTATCTCGACGAACACATCATTGGCCAAGATCATGGGAAACGCACGATTTCTGTGGCCGTTTATAACCATTACAAACGTCTGAAAGCGGCTGAAGCGGAGCGTGCACTACGCGCTGCTGCGGCCGAAGAAGCCCCTGGCGAAGAGCTGGTCGGGTTTGATGACGAAGATGAAGACGAAGTCGAACTGACCAAGGGAAATATCCTGATGATCGGGCCGACCGGTAGCGGTAAAACGCTGATGGCACAGTCTTTGGCCAGAAAGCTCGACGTTCCGTTTACGATTGCGGATGCGACGAGTTTGACGGAAGCCGGCTATGTTGGTGAAGACGTCGAAAACGTCATCAAAAACCTGTGGTTGGCCGCGGATCGTGATGTTGAGCGCGCAAGTTACGGGATTGTGTGCATCGACGAGATCGACAAGGTCAGTCGTCGCGGTGATTCGCCATCGTCCACACGTGATGTGGGCGGCGAGGGCGTGCAGCAGGCGCTTTTGAAGATGGTTGAGTCGAGCAACGTGATGATTACGCCGGAAGGTAGCCGGAATCGTCCGCAGCAAGAGTTTATTCAGGTCGATACGACCAATATTCTCTTCATTGCATGTGGAAGTTTTCAGGGACTGACCGACATCATCGCGCGTCGAATTGGCAAGAGCTCGATGGGCTTTGGCGCCGACTTTACGCAGCGTGTTGAGAGTTCGAACGAGCTTTTGAAGCATGTTCGTCCGGAAGATGTTGTGAAGTTCGGCATGATTCCGGAGTTTATCGGACGTTTCCCGATTATCGTGGCGTTTGATGAGCTCAGCGAAGAAATGCTGGTCGAAATCTTGTGGAAGCCCAAAAACAGTCTGGTGAAGCAGTATCAGAAGTTGTTTGAACTCGAGAACGTGAAGCTGCGCTTTCATCCGGAAGCAATGCTGGCGATTGTTCGCGAGGCTATCAAACGCAAAACTGGTGCACGTGGTCTGCGTTCGATCATCGAAGAGGTCATGCTCGATACGATGTACGAGTTGCCGAGCCTGAAGAACGTGAGCGAGTGCATTATTACGGAAGAAAGCGTGAAGAATCGCGCCAAACCTGAACTGGTATACGAGAAGCAAATCGCGTGATTTGAGCGGTGTTTTGGACGCCGATTTGCTCGGTTGAATAGAACGTAGAAATAGAAAAGGAGCGCTCTTTTGAAGAGCGCTCCTTTTTATTTTAATTAACTATCGACTACAGCTCAGTCACAGCCGACTGAATCCTCGGCCGGGCCGGGTTGGCCGTTGCTGGTAGGGATGGAACTTTCTCCGCCTGGCGCGGAATCGCCTTTTTTGAAGGAGACGTCGTCGTTGAGAACAGGTGTGGATTCGTGGCAATACGCGCCGTAGGAGACGCCGCTGGCTCCGCCGCCGCCCTGGCCGCCGTGGGTTCCAGCACTGCCTTTGCCGCCGGTTCCGGCGCGCGGTGTGTTTGGTTGGTCGCCGCCGATGCCACCGTCACCGCCCTTGCCGCCAGTGCCGCCTTTGCCGCCGTTTCCGCCTTTGCCACCGGCGTTGGCCTGAAAGGACGAGTTTTCGATGGAGATATCGGATTTTACGAGGAACAAACCGAAGCTTGCGCCGCCGTTTTTACCACCGTTTCCGCCTTTGCCCGCGCAACCGCCGGCTCCGCCGCCGCCGCCGGCTGAGGCAGTCAGATGACCACTCAGATCTGTCCAGGCTCCGCCGCCGCCTGCGCCGCCTTCGCCGTCTTTTCCATCCTCGCCGGCACCGCCGTGTTGGTCGGATAGCCAGTAAGTATTGACGACTTTTCCGGAAGCGTCACCGGCAGCGCCGGGAGCGCCGTTGCCTGTGGCTGTTGGTGCATTTTCGCCGTCTTTTCCAGCCGGATCTGAAGTTGTGCCGCCGGCGCCGCCTTTTGCGGTTTCGGCATTACTGCCGGCGGTGGGTTCGGGTGGGATTCTACCTTCATTATTACGTCCCATGCCTCCGGCCGCGCCGGTTGTTTGGGAGGGGCATTCTTCGTTTTTTATCTCTTCTCCTGGCACATATACAGTGCCTCGGCCGGTAATCGTAAACTTTCCGAATTTGTTGCCATTTGGGCCTTCGGCACCTTTGGTGCCGGGATTTCCGGCGTTGCCATCGCCGCCTTTCCCGGCGCTAACCGAGAGGTGGCTGAGTGTGAGTTGGGGAGAATTATCGACGTGAATGCCGTAATTAGAAAAGCTGCCTGCGGGGGCGTCTTCGGTGATGACTTCGAGTCGGCTCAGGACGGTGGATTTTGTGATGTTTTTGGCGCTCAGACCGATGATGTCCTTGTCGGCGGCGGTTGGGGTCGTGATTTTGACGCGGCTATCTGGTGTATGAACGAAGTCGGAGTCGTAGCCGCCAAAGATGGAGACGCCGTCAGCGAGGTTGATAGGGCCGGTTTGTTGGCCGGTGTCACCGTTGCCAGCGACGATCACGGCCGTCATGTTGCCGCTTTGGGCTTTTGAGATCCCATCGACAAGGTTTTTGAGGGGTGAGTCTTTTTGGCCAGGCGCTCCGTCTTTTCCCAGGTCGGCGTCGACAAAAATGAGTTTGTCGCAGTCCATGCCTTCGAGCGCTGCGGCGATTTTGCAGGTGTCGTGCAGCGGATCGGTGGTGTCAGAGCAATGAATGACTGCACCAAGATCACAGGTGCCGCATGGTGTAATGGTTGTGTCGCAAAGACTATCGGAAGGGTTTGCGTCGTTCGGATGATTGGGGTTTGTGTCTGAAGTGTTTTTGGCGTCAGGCTCATCGGGATGCGTCCCGTTGCCGGCATCGTTCTTTTCAGAAACTGAAGAATCTCTGTCACTGATGTTATCGCTATAGCTGGGGG
>JBEBSM010000145.1:0-8812 GCA_040394315.1 Lujinxingia vulgaris | reverse complement strand
CAGCTTCACCAACACGTTTTTCTCCACCGAGACCGGCGTCACCCTGGATACCACCGGCCTGCGCGGACTGATCACCGGTCACCACGGCCTCAACACCGGCAACGGCGGCGACAACCTGTTTATCGACTTCGACATCCAGACCAGGTTCTGGCACGACCTCACCAACGAGTGGTACGCGCACGGCGTTGTGTTCGCGCGCGGTCGCGGCGTCGATCTATGCATGGACCATCACCGCACGGCACCTTACGCAACGCTGTGGACCGAACTCGATCTCGGCGCTGGCACCCGCGCCTGGTTCAGCGGCGGCTCCGGAAACCGCGGCCCCCACACCGGCGCCTGGGACACGTTGTGGAACATCACAGCCGACGTCGTCCTCCCCCTGCCTCCCCCCAACTACGGACCGTCGATGACGTTTTTTGGCTTCCACACCAACGACAACATCCCCGCCAACGCATTTGACTGGCACCTCGAACACAAAACCGGAAGCCTGCCCATACGCAACATCCGCCCCACGAATTTGTGGACCGCGATGGTCGCGCGCCGCCTTCCCCCGACCATCGATCCCGGCGACGACACACCCGACGCCGGCGGTGATTTTGACACCGACCTCGATCCAGCCGACACCGGAACTTATCACGACACCGGCCTTGATCCCGCCGACACCGGAACCTACCACGACACCGGCCTTGATATTGCTGACGTCGGAACGGACCACGACACCACCAATACTCCAAACGATCCTGACGCCACCGGAACGGCCACAGACACCGACACCATGACTGACAATAACGACGCCGCCAACGACGGCTGCGGCTGCCAGACTACCGGCGCGTCCCCGTTCTCCAACGCCGGCACGCTCCTGTTTCTAGCACTTGGCGCCGCCTTCCTACGCCGACGCCGGACGTGCTGATCACGTTCTAGAATTTTGCGTCATCTCCACCACGGCCGTGCCCTCAAAGCCGCACCCACGGCCCTTCATGTCCAAATTCCCCCAAGTATGGTATGGTTTATTCATTGGTCACGAATAGACCAAACTACAAACACATCACCTCATCATAATTACTTGGAGATCGGATGCGCATTCCTCACTTTACTCGAATAACATCCTCAATCCTTTTCACACCCCTGCTTCTCGGTTTGCTACTCACAGGCTGTCAGCCAACCTCCGACGCCAGCGACAACACCCAGACCTCAGACGTAGAAAGCGCCGCAGTTACCGAGAACACCGACAGCTCCGAAAAACCAGCCTGGCTAACCGGCACGCTCGACGAGCGCTCCATCGCCCTCGAAAAGCAACTCGGCGGCTTTGACCAGACCATGCTCGAAGCCGGCCAGCGATACATCGAACTGTATTGGGCCGGGCACGACGCAAACTGGGAATACGCCGAACATCAACTCGAACACCTCGAAATCGCCATCAACAATGGTCTCGTTCGCCGCCCCAACCGAGCCACCTCCGCCCGCGAGTTTGCCAAGGCCTACCAACCCCTCCAGGCCGCGATCGAAAACAAAGACCAGGCACAATTCACCACAGCCTTCGAAACCCTCACCACCAGTTGCAACACCTGCCACGTCACCGAAGAGGCAGCCTTCGCACACATCGCCATCCCCACGTTTCGGCTCTCTCCAGTCCAACGCCCCCCGACCCCATAAAACACCCACCACCCCGGGCGCACCTGCTCGATCACCAACAACCACGCGGCGTTCCGAGACCTGCACCCTAGATCCCCGGCAGCTTTTCAGCCCGGAAATCACCCCGATTTTTTCACAATTAGCCCCCGGTTCACTCCTACAAATGAACCGGGGACAACAGAAATCAGAAGATCAGAAATAGACGTGCAGCCCATCAAAACGCTTGATCTTTTTGCCTTCCAACAAGCAGCGGAGCGTGTCGATCGACTCGCTCAAACGCACGCCATTCTTGATGCCTTCGCGCGCATTTCCAATCGCCCGCAGACCGATTCCGGCCGCGCTTGGCAGACGAAACTCGAACGTTTCGTCCTGGAAAATCTCGCGTAAGAGTGCCAGGCGTTCCTCATCTGGCCAGTCCCACGGACTTTCGATGCGCATCAAACGCGTATCGAGCCATACGGATTCACCGTCTTCCGACAGCGCTGCAAGACCGAGTGGTGCAAACAAGTGCACGATCAGGTCGCGCACCCAGATCTCAAATTGCTCGGCGTGATACGGATCGGTGAAGAAACTCGTTCGCTGCAGCGGCAGATAACACCACGAGATATTGGGGTTCTCCAAAATCTGCTGCAAATGCGTAAACAACGACAGGCAAGCCGTGAACTGAAACATCTCGACCATGCCCGCAATCGGATACCAGCGCTCGGTTTCGAGCATGCTCAACAGATCCAGCCAGAGCAGTTTGATCGTCCACACGAAGCTGTTGGTCATGTCCATTTCGAAGGTCAGCATGGCATGTGTGCCCGTCTCCACATCGCGTAAATTCCCCGCGCCCGTCGTCCCACTCGGCACGCCCTCGCCGAACATCCACAGCGGCACGATGTCGTTCTCTTCGATCAGCGCTTCGATGGCGAGTTGGCGCCATAGGTCGTCGAGTCCGACGGCCAGACCGAGATTCATGTCCGCGAGCGCGCCGACCATACCGGCGCACCACTCGCTCAAAACGTGACGAACGAACGCAGGTCGCGCCAGATCGAGAACGTCTTTGTGCTCTTCGTGCGCAACGATGTTGGAGTCCTCATCCGGCGTCAAAACGCCCAGACTCATCGCAAGACTCCACACCGTATCCACGTAGGCTGGCGGGCGAGGCGGCTCACAAATCGTCTGAATACGCGCATGCGTTTGCTCAGTCGGCAAAAGACTTTCGTCGACCGTGAGCGGTTCGCGCTCTGTTTCCAACACAAACATCTTCATCGATGCCTGAATATCGTCGGGTATCACGGTTTGTGGACGCCGCGCGCCGTGCTCGGTTAGCACCTGATAGCTGTTGGCCATCCACTCGGCCAGCCAACCGCGCCCCAGCTTCCACAGTCCTTTCCACAACTCTTCGGGTACCGCGACCATCGCATAAGGCGCGTCGATCTGCTCGGCCTCGACGCGATACAAAATCCCCAGGCGGAGCAGTGTTTCCGCGATTTCGCGTTCCTCGTTGCGTTCGGTCGCGCGCATAAACGGCACGACTTTACGGTCTTCGTCCAGACTCGTATCCAGATCGTAGCCAAAAATCTCCGGCCAAAAACACGTTCCGCCGAGCTCTAAAATCATCATCGCGGCCGCGATCCATTCCGAATCGGGCAACAGTTCCATCATCGTTTCAACAGCTTCTGGCCGCGCAAAAAACTCGGCCAGCGACATCACCATATCGATCCGCGTGCCCTGCACCGGCACATCATAGATCTTGGCCAGCGCTGTGACCTGCTCAAGCGAATAGCGCCCCAGCATCACCGGCAAACTCGGCCGCATTCCAGCCAGACGCGGCGCCAGCATGGCCGCTATCGCGCCCGGCACAACGCCCATCAACTCGCCTTCTTCATTGCGATAGGCGTGAACCAGGCCCAGATCTGTCATCTTCTTGCGAAGTCTGGGCGCAATCCACTCGATATCCGCCGGCAGATCATGCTCGATTGCCAGTTCGAACAAAAAATTGAGCGCCTGCTTGCTCGCCAGCTTCGCCTCCATGATCTCGACGAACTTTTCGGGAGCATCGAACCAACAACGCGCTATCGACGCTGCATCCGACGCGCTCGCACCAAAAACTTGCGCAATCTTGTCACGCTGCCGCTCACCAAATTGATCCAGATGTTCGATCAATGTCTTAAAATAACGACGATGTTGAAGTGGCTCTTGGGACATGCTTGTTCCTGCTGTATGAAGTCGTCTAAACGACGAGAGCCTGTTAGCATCAGTGCGTGACCGAAGTACGCAAGACCAGAACAGGACGTACTATTGAATGGACCGTTGCCGAAGCCTTGCGGCCGGTAACGTATACATGCCTCAATGCCAGTCCCAGCGGGAATTGACAATGGCGAAGAATTTTCCGCTATACTTGTGCTATTATAGTAAATGCACGGTGTTCGACGTACTCTTAGTTTATTTTCTGACCCATTATTGTTTTCACGGATGGATGCATGCATAGACACTTCCCACTCCGCTTCAGACTGTCAGCTCTCGCGCGCCGCGTCGCCCTTTACATGATGCTGTTCATGCTCACAACGGCGTGGTCAACAACCGTCTATGCACAAAAACCCACGGCCAATAATCAACCCGCGGCCACAACGCCTGCTATACCACCTCCCGCCAATAAAAACGCTCCCGAAATCGAAAAAGAATCCCCCCCTGCACCAATATTTCGATGGCCCGGCGAGGAGTTTTATTATTCTGTGCGGATCAATGGGGCGGAGGCGATGCGGGCCGGGGTGCGCGTCGGAAATGTTCGCTCCCAAAACGGTCGCATCTACGTGCCGATTTCAGGCACTGCCCAATCCACGGGCTTTTTTCACTCGATTTACCCACTCGATGACCGCGCCGACACGTTTTTTGATCCCCAGACGTTTCTACCATTGCGCTCCGAAAAAACTTTTCACGAGAAAGGCCAGACCCGCAGCTACAACGTCGATTACTACCAGACTTCCTACCTGGCGCGCGTCGAAAAAATGCGCCAGAACCGAACACTTCAAACCCGCGCCGCAATTCCCGACACCACCCACGACATGCTCACCTGGCTCTACGAGTTGCGAACCGCGCCACCTTTTGAAATCGGCCAGAAGTTCAGCTTTTTTGTCTACGACGGCTGGTTATTGAGTCGCATCGACTTTACCGTGCGCGCCAAAGAAGACGTTTACACGCCAATGGGTTGGTTCAAAGGCTGGAAATTCGACTTCCGCCGCGAGGTTATGACAGCCACGGCCGGCAAACGCGCCGGGCGCAGCAAAGAACCGGTTGAACCAAGTTTGAGCGTGCGCCAATCCGGCAAACACTCCGGTAGTTTCTGGGTCAGCCGCGATGAAAACCGCCTGCCCATCAAGCTCAAAATCAACACGATTCTTGGTGCCGGTGAAGCCGTTTTGATCAAATACAAACCCGCAGTGAGGCCCGTGCAGTGATTCATCCGCAAGCGCTCCAACCCGGCGACCGCGTAGCCGTCCTCAGTCCGGCCGGCCCCGTTATCCCCTCCAACCTCGAAGCCGGCCTGCAAATCCTGCGCGAATGGCAGCTCGAACCCGTAGTGTTTCCCAGCGTTTATGCACGATTTCCCGAGCAAGGCTACCTGGCAGGCGACGACCGTGCACGCGCCCACGATCTCCACGCCGCGTTACTCGATCCGAGCATCGCCGCCATTTTTTGCAGCCGCGGCGGGTACGGTACCATGCGACTTTTGCCGCTGCTCGACACCGAAATCATCCGCAATAATCCCAAACTACTGATCGGTTTCAGCGACATCACCGCGCTCCACCTCTATTTCTCAGGCATTCTCAACATCGCAAGTATTCACGGTCCGGTTGTCAAAAGTCTGCCGCTGCACCACGACGATCCGCACAACAGCCTGCAACATTTGCACGACGCGATTTTTGGAATCCGCTCAATACCCCACACCATCGACACGACCACCGACGGCCTGCGCTGCGTTCGTGCCGGCAAGGCCCGCGGACGCCTGTTCGGCGGCAATCTATGTCTGGTCGCCAGCATGCTTTCCACCGATTATTGCCCGGATTTAACCGGCGCAATTCTCGTGCTCGAAGAAATCGGCGAAGTCGATTACCGCGTCGACCGCCTCTTCACGACCCTTCGCCTCTCGCCCAAAACGCGTAATATCGCCGGCATCATTCTCGGCGATTTTTCGCAGTGCAGCGGCGTTTACGTCGAC
Source organism: Lujinxingia vulgaris (assembly GCA_040394315.1). GTDB lineage: Bacteria > Myxococcota_A > Bradymonadia > Bradymonadales > Bradymonadaceae > JACCWM01. Next base: position 2,976 of record JBEBSM010000145.1, on the reverse strand, counting down.
GACCCAGACGTTCCCCAATTCATCGAACAACTCGCCAGCGAGTTCGGTTGCCCCGTCGTTGCAGATTTCCCAACCGGGCACCGTTCAAGAAACGTCGCGCTCCCCATCGGCTGCGATGTGCAAATCGACGCAAATCCCAACCACAGCTCCGTCACCTTCTTCGACGACGCAGCAACCGCATCCACACCCCGACCAGCTAACAGCTAACAGCTAACAGCTAAAACCATGACGTCCATGCCTGCCAAAAACCTACAAACTCTCCTGCAAAACCAGATTGCCACGGCGATTACCGACCAGGACCTGCTCGCTAACCACAAAACTTGCTCCGCCGTGCAAGCACTCGTCTGGCAAAACGACAAACTGCTTTTTCACCAGGCACTCGGTCACACCGCGCTCGAAACGCCCGGCGCCAACCACCCGACCACCACAGACACACTTTTCGACATCGCCAGCATCACCAAAGCACTCGTCACCGCCACACTCACCATGCAGGCCGTCGACCAAAAGCTCATCGACTGGCACACCCCGATTTTCGACATCCTTCCAGCATGGAAACCGACCGATCCACGCGCCCAAAACATCACGATTTTGCACCTGCTCAACCACAGCTCCGGCCTGCCCGCCTGGATCAAATTCTACGAAAAACACCCGCTCGATCCCACGCCCGAACAGGCCGCAAAAACCCGCCAGGCCATTCTCAAGGAAATCATCGCAACACAACTCACCGCACAACCCGGCACACACTACGCCTACTCCGATCCGGGCTACATTCTCCTCGGATTCCTTCTCGAACACGTCTTTTCAACCCCCCTAGAAACACTCGCCAAAATCCAGATTTTCGACCCGCTCGAAATGCACGACACCCACTACGTTTCCATTCGACATCCTCAAACCACGCGCGCCATGAATCTAGAATCTGTCGCCGCAACCGAACGCTGCACACTCCGAAACCGCCTCATTGTCGGCGACGTTCACGACGAAAACTGCAACATCCTCGGCGGCGTTGCCGGCCACGCCGGCGTCTTCAGCACCGCCCACGACCTTGCCAAATTTGCTCGCCATTTACTCGCAATCGACTCCGAAACGCCGCCCCAAAACACAATCATTCACCCTCAAACACTGGCGTTTTGCTGGTCCGAAGCAGCACGCTCAAAACCCCAAAATGCTGCAAACCACCTGGGCGGCTGGGACACACCGAGCGGAGAACAAAGCAGCGCCGGCCGTGGCTTCGTGCAGGGAAATTCGGTCGGACACCTGGGATTTACCGGAACTTCTCTGTGGATCGAGCGAAATTCGCGCACCATCGCCATTCTCCTCACCAACCGCGTTTATCCGACCCGAGAAAATGCTCAAATCAAAGCAATGCGCATAGCTTTTCACGAAGCCGTGCTTGCTGCAGCCAACGATTCACCAATTACCATTTGACCCTGTCAGCGCTCCGACCTATCACTACAATCCACATTGCTTGCGACCAAACCTTTAACCTAACGAGGCAACATGTCCGATTTTCTTCTCGAACTCCGCGCTGCCGAAGCGATCGCGCGCGAAGCCGGAAAACGCATCGTCCAACAACGAAGTACCGGCTTTACCGTCTCGCTCAAAGCCAAAAACGATCTCGTCACCGACGTCGATCGCGCAGCCGAAGTATTCATTCGCGACCAGCTTCACCGCATTTTTCCAAACGACACCGTGCTTGGCGAAGAATACGGACTCGACGCTCCCGATGCATCTGAAACCGCCAACACCGCACCCAAACGCCGCTGGTTGGTCGACCCCATCGACGGCACCGTCAACTTCGCCATGGGCATCCCCATGTTCTGCGTTTCGATTGCGCTACAGGTCGACAACAACAGCGTCGTCGGCGTCGTCTACGATCCCTCACGCGACGAACTTTTCAGCGCACGCCTCGGCGGCGGAACCATGCTCGACGGCCAACCGATTGCGACCAGCGCCGAAACCGAACTCGAGAACGCCCTTCTCGTAACCGGATTCCCCGCCCAACGCTCGCCAGAATACGAGCAAACCGTTGAACAATTCACAGTTCTCACCCGCGAAAGCCGCGGCGTGCGCAGACTTGGCTCCGCCGCCATCGACCTGGCCTACGTTGCTGCCGGCCGCCTTGACGGTTTCTGGGAATATGGATTAAGCCCCTGGGACACCGCCGCAGGCTACCTTCTGGTGCAAGAAGCCGGTGGAATCGTCACCGACATCCAAAACCAGCACTACACCTGCCACGAACCCAGCATGCTCGCCACAAACGGCCACATCCACACCGCCATGCTCACGACCCTTGCGCGCGTTATCGCACGCACCTAAACGGTAAACCGAATCATGCAAAGCACTACTCGCGCACTTCCCTTCGCGTTACTCCTGCTCCTTTTCACCGCCGGCGCCTGCGCCGATTCTCTGGAACCAGGCAACCTCGACGCCACCGTCACCGCCGTCGGCCCCATCGCGCTCGACGCCCAGAACCGCATCCTGATCACCTACGCGCTCCGCGATCTCGAAGGCGATGATCAAAACATCACCCTCGAGATTTGCGAAAAAGACGCCACCCAATGCGGCGCACCCAATCCCAAAGGCAAAAACTCCGGCAGCCTCAAATCCCTGCCAACCCTGCCTGCCCACACCGACGTCACGCACACTTTCAGCGTCGACACCGCCTGCGGCCGCATCGTTGACAACAACGCCGTCGCCTTCAATCTGACCACGCCCTACATCGTCCGCATCCAGGTGAAGGGCAGCGACAATTTCCTCACATCCCCCGAATTCACCCTCGGCTCAGACCTCGGCCTCACCGCAATTGCGCCCTGCCCCTGACCCCTCAAAAACGGCCCAAAACCGATCCCCAAAAACGGCCCCCAAAAACCCCGGCATCTAGCATGCTACCCTCGCAACACCGCACAACAAGCCACTCATCGCCCCCTCGGCCCGGGGCGTCACCCCATTTCACAGGCACACAAAAGCCGTTTTCAC
>JBEBSM010000144.1:0-8849 GCA_040394315.1 Lujinxingia vulgaris | reverse complement strand
ATGGGGATCAGCATCAGTGTCGACATGCTCGTTCGTATCTTTCGACTCACTTGTATCTACGTTGTTATTCGCATCTGACTTACCACCGACATCCATCTCGTGGTTATTTACATTGTTTTGCACATTATTTTTTGGCAAATTTCCGTTCTTAGTAGATTCGCCACTGCAGGCCGAGGACATCACGAAAACCGCGCAAAACACTGGAATCATTACATCTTTCAACATTTTCAACATAGAATATCCTCAATAATATATTGAACTTCTAGGGCGATTAGCTGGGCAATATAATCATTGTAACACAATAGCGCCGTCCGCAAATAAGAAAACGCCGCAGACCTCTTTCAGAGAGCTGCGGCGTTTTTCTATCTAACAATACCTACAAAGCCTGTCTGAATCACTCACCAGGGATTTTGCAGATATCAATCGTTGTGTTGAGTTCTACACAGCGAAAACCACCGCCTTCCTGCTCTTCACAATCAAATCCATCATCACACCAGTCCATGTCTCCGCCGTTATCATTGCAGGCATCGCCGGCCGTTCCCAGCGCAAAGCACTTGCCCGGCACGTCGATGTCCGTTGAATCGCAGTACAGACCATGAGCACACTGAAGCGGGAACAAACAGGCTTCGTCTTCTTTACGAACCGTCTGACACGTTCCATCAAGTTCGTAATCGTTACCAATCACGCCAATACACGCCAGGCCCGGTTTACAAACCGTACTGGAATCACACTTTGCGTCTTTTGCTGCAAAAACAGGCTTTTTACAAACACCCGCATCACCACATTCCAGACCGATTTTGCATTTGGCAGTAATATTATCGCACGCAACACCGGCCTCGACGTATTTCACTACTTCACAGGTTTCCTCAGCGCCGGACTTCATCACACACTCAAGCCCCGCAGCGCATGGTGCTTCCTCACAGGATTTCCCTTCACCGACCGCGGCCGGAGTTGCAATACAAGTTCCCGGACAAACGCCATCATCACTGATGCTGCAATGCCCATCGATGCATTCCGAATCACTCGCACATGCGCCATCAGCAGCCACCGTCGGCTGGAACACACTCTCCAAACACCGCGTCACAGCCGCTTCATCAAAAACCGCACACGCCGTTTTACTCGCCGCAACTTCTGCCAGACAATCCGCAGCCTTTGCTGGATCATAGGTCGTTCGACCGTCCTCAACTGACCCTACAGGACGAACGTACGCCTCAAGGTCCGTGGCCTGTTCATTCATTCTATTGAAGTAAGCAACACAGCTCGCTTCATCGCCCGAACGTCCCAGATCAAGCATCTCACCTGGCTTACCATTCTCCGGACAATGGAATGCGACTGCGCAATTTACGCCCGCCACCGATGCCCGCAACTGGTTCATAAAATCCCCAGCCGTAAGATCTTCGTTATCCGGATCTTTTGCATCCGGATCTTCTCCTTTCGTGTCCGGATCGTTTTTACCAGTATCGTCTTCGTCCGGAACTTTCGCATCCGATTCATCCTTACTGGCATCTTCCGAACCAACATCTTTCTTATCAGCACTGTTATTTACAGTCGCATTGTTCGTTTTGTCAGAATCGTCACTACACGCAGCCGACATCGAAAAAGTCACACAGACCACTGCAATAATAAGCGTTTTCAGCATTCTCATCGTATATTCTCCACAACAATGATTCTATTTTTGAAACAACACGATTTGCGTAACACCCTTACATTATACAGGCAACGAACAAAAAAACACCGCAACGGCTATTCAAGCCCTGCAGCGTTCATTTTCCACCGTACTTGTCCGACGACACCTACAACAAACCCCTTGTAACCACTTACCCCGAACCCACAGCCCAAAACAAACGCACTTTGAATTCCTAAAGTACGTCCGCAACTTCCCGCAGACACTCCGTTCACATCGAACGGGACGTCCGCAACTTCCCGCAGACACTCCGTTCACATCGAACGGGACGTCCGCAACTTCCCGCAGACACTCCGTGCACATCGAACGGGACGTCCGCAACTTCCCGCAGACACCGCAAACCACCCCGCCCAACGCGCAGCGGCGAGGGATAAAGCGGGGAGCGCGAAGCTGGCGAGGCCGGCATAGGCCGATCCTGGCCATGCCGGCCGCGGCGGCGAAGCGATCGTCGCTTTAGACCCGCCGCCTACACCCGACGCGGGCCTACGGGGATGGGATACTGGCCGGTGAAGCAGGCTTCGCAGAAGTTGGAGCCGTTTTCGGTCATGATGGCGTTCACGGCCTCGCGTAGTCCTTCGATGGAGAGGTATTCGAGGCTATCGGCGGTGATGTATTTACGAATTTCGGTGATTGTGTGGGAGGACGCGATGAGTTTGCTGCGTTCGGGGGTATCGATTCCGTAGAAGCACGGATGGGTGGTGGGGGGGCTGGCGACACGAAAGTGGACTTCTTTTGCGCCGGCTTCGCGGACCATTTTGATGATTTTGCGGCAGGTGGTGCCGCGGACGATCGAGTCATCGACGACGACGACGCGTTTGCCTTGGAGGACGGAGTTCACCGGGCTGAGCTTGAGTTTGACGCCGAAGTGGCGGATTGACTCGGACGGTTCGATGAAGGTGCGGCCCATATAATGGCTGCGGACGAGTCCGATTTCGAAGGGGATTCCGCTTTCGGCGGCGTAACCGAGTGCTGCGGGCACGCCGGAATCCGGCACAGCGATGACGACATCGGCGTCGACCTTGTGTCGTTGGGCGAGTACGCGGCCCATTTGCTTGCGTGTTTCGTAGACGTTTCGGCCGAATACGGTGTTGTCGGGGCGCGCGAAGTAAACGAGTTCGAAAACGCATGGGGTGGGTACGGCGGGTGCGAATGGGCGTAGCCATTGTTCGCGGCCGTCGTGATGCGCGACGAGCATTTCGCCGGGTTCGATTTCACGTTCGTACTGGGCGCCGATGAGTTGAAACGCGGTGCCTTCGCTTGCGACGACGCGCGCGGAGCCGAGGAAACCGCAGACCAGCGGGCGAACGCCGCGAGGATCGCGCACGGCCATCATGAAATCGCGCGTGATACACACCAGGCTGTAGGCGCCCTGTACCTGACTGAGTGCATCGGTCAGAGCGCCGATCATGTCTTTGGCCTTACTGCGAGCGACCAGATGCGCGATGACTTCGGTATCGGTTGAGCTTCCGAAAATGCTGCCGTCTTGCTCCAGGCGTTTTCGCAAGAACTCGGCGTTGGTGAGGTTGCCGTTGTGGGCAAGCGCGAGCGGTCCGAATTTGGTGGTGGCGTAGATGGGTTGGGCGTTACGAATGTTGGAGTCGCCGGTGGTGCTGTAGCGCACGTGTCCGATGGCTGCACGACCGGGCAGTTGGTCGATGATTTCGGGCGTAAACCCTTCGCTAACGAGGCCGGGTTTGCGTTGCACGTGTAGTGTGCCGCCGGCTTCCATCAGACCGGCGTCATACGACACGATTCCGGCGCTTTCCTGGCCGCGATGTTGCAGTGCGTGCAGTCCAAGATAGGTCAAATTTGCTGCTTCCATGTGCCCGCTGACGCCAAAGACCCCACAGGCCTCCTCGATCAGGTGCTTGCGCTCTTCACTAAGCATGTTTGTACGACTCTATAATAAGGAGATGTTATTTCGAGGTGTTCGACAGGTGTTCGACAAATGATCGACAACAACACGCATACAAGCAGACGGGCAAATACAGTTAAATTTCGCTGATCGAGCGAACGACGACACTGGCGGCCATCATTCCGAAGACGCCGGTAACGAAACTCATCGTACCTTCGATCAGGTTTTTCTGGTCACACGAGTTCAATTCATTGTCTTTGGTTGGGCAAATACATTTGAACCCTTCGGTGCCATCGTAGCTAAGCGAACGCGGCATGTGACGTTGTTCCGGACTATAGACGCAGGTAATCCCTGTGGGTCCGCTGGCCTTAATAATGCCCTGGGAGCGCATAATTTTGCGCATCGAACGGGCGAGTGGATCGCCGTGTGTTTCGGCGAGATCGGCGATAGAAATTTTAGTTGGATCGACTTTTCCGGCGGCGCCCATGCTGGAAACGACTGGGAACCCGAGTTCGAGACAACGCTTTAACAAATGCACTTTCGCGGTCACGTTATCGATTGCATCGACGACGAAATCTGGTTTTTGACTGAGAAACTCTTCGCTGGTTTCTGCGTGATAAAACGCGCGGCGTCCGATGATCGTTCCCTCGGGATTGATCAGGCTGCATCGTTCGGCGGTCAAATCGGATTTGAACTTACCGAATGTGCCCTTCATCGCCTGCAATTGGCGGTTGGTGTTTGTGCCACACACGCGGTCAAAATCGACGACGGTGAGTTTGCCAACACCGCTGCGCGCGATGCTTTCGGCGGTATAACTGCCGACGCCGCCGAGTCCGAAAATCATCACGTGTGCGCCGTACATGGAACGCATCGCATCTTCCCCGAGCAAACGGCCGGCACGATCCCAGCGTCGGTGGAGCGCCCAGCTTTCCATCGAACGTCCTTCAAACACCAGCGTACCGGCGTCATCTTTTTGGTTTCGCTCGGTCAACATTCCACGTCCAAACGGAACGGCTTCGGCTATCGGGGGATTCGTTACATCAAACTGCGTCGTCATTGTTTCTCTCACTGAAAGCGAATTACTGCGCAAAGCGCATTTTAGCATTATTTTCGGTCTGCCGTGCGATATCTTCTGTTGAACAATCGCGGACGGCTGCGACGGCGTTAACAACAAGCTTTAATTGCGCCGGAGTATTTCTCTGATTTTCATGCTCGAATGGAGGCTGGTCCGGCGAATCGGTTTCGATCAGCAGGCGATCCAGCGGAACCGCACGAATTACGTCCATCAATTTGCGTCTATTTGGATACGTTGCCTGCGTACCGATCGAAATGTCTAGATTTAACATCAAGAAATTACCAATTTGGCGAGCGGAGCCGCTGTAGCCATGCATCATGCCACCGGCCGGGGGTAAACCTTCGCGCCGAAGGATATCATAAAGCGAATTATGACATTTTACCGCATGAATCACGACTGGCAGATTGAGTTCGCGCGCGATGGCAAGCTGGCCGACGAGCGCACGTTCTTGAAACGCGCGCTCGGCAGGCTCTTTTGCGCGGATAAAATCCAGGCCAAGCTCACCGATTCCGCAAAAACCGCCAGCTTTTAGATCTTCGCGCAACGCTTTAAGTTCGGCGTCGAGCCAGGCGTCGTCTTTTCCCTGAAGGGCCCAGGGATGCAGACCGGCAGTCGCGCGGATTTCCGGGCGTTCGTCGGTCATTTCGCCAACCAGACTGCGCGCCAACGCACGGCGCTCACGGTCGTAGCCGGCGATTATCAGCCCGTTCAAACCGGCGGATCGTGCAGCGGCCAGCACGTCGTCGCGATCGCTATCAAAAACTTCGAAATTCAAATGACAGTGCGCGTCAAACATCGCTGGCAGCCTGTTGTTTCTAAATTTATTTCTAAATTGAGCGGAACTGCACAAACCCGGCGATTAGTTGCCTTTTTTCAGACTCGACAAAAACTGCTCGTAAGCAGCTTCGTTCTGAGCCAGCGTTGCCGATGGCCCGACGAGTTTGAAGAAATAAAGTCCGGCGGACGTTTCTGCGATGGCACCCATGACGCGCTGATTTTCTTTTGGCGCGCCGCCGCCCATCGCCATACCGGCATCAAACGTGCCTGAACCGTCGATCGTATAAACCTTCATACCATCCACTTCTCGCTCCCCGCGCACTGCCGGCTCGCCGCCCTTGAGCTGACCAACCCAGCGCTCAAGATTTGCGTCGACGCCGCCACCGCCGCCGGGTCCAAAGTAGAAAACGGTTAATTCACCGGGTTCTTCACCTTCGGGGCCGGGCACGTTGTACTGTGCCGCGCGCATTTCGTTACCGGGTTGAACGGCCAGCCATGATTCGGGCGCGGTCCACAAGATGGGGCCGGTTTTCCCGTAGCTTGCGGGATCGGAAGCTGCTGGCATTCCAGCCATGCCGCCCATCGAACCACTGGCCTGACCCGCGCCGATTGGCGGATGGTTCGGCGGCAACTCTTCGTCCACCGACAACGGTCGGGCCGGCGCATCCGAAACCGGTGCTTTTACACTCGGTGCGTCCGAAAACTCGTCCGACTTACAGCCGCTGGCCAAAACCGAGCCACCAACCAACACGACACTCATCAAGATCACAACGATTGAACTGCGTTTCATGCTCATACTCTTTAGTTGGTTCAGGATAACGACGACACTGTGCTTCAGGAATGGTCCTGCCGCCAGAATTTGCTCGCGTCGATAGCGCATTGTGTCGCCCTCAAGCAAGCAACAAACTGGACGCATCGTATTCCTCAGATGTGCCTTCTCCCTGAATCGAGAGCTGCACAAATTGATTGAGCCCGGTGCGCATATCGGTTGCTCGAATACTGAGCATGCCGTTGGTATCGACTTCGAAGGTGACCTCGATCCGCACATCTTCGCGCGGCCCGGGCGGGATATCGTGCAATTCCAGCACGCCAAGCTGCTGGTTATCCTCGATGCGACGGCTGTTCCCCGAATAAATCGGCAGGACAACGGAGGTCTGATCATCACGCGACGTCGAAAAATACCGTGACCGCTCCAGCGGCAACTGGCCATTGCGCTCGATGATAATATCCATAACGCCACCGACCGTCGCGACGCCGAGTGCATGTGGGGTGACGTCGATCAACAAGGGCGCCTGCGAGCGCATCGGTGGCGGACGCCGGCCACTACCACCACGATTTGCGTGGCTCGCAGATGCGGCCTGCGGTCCGTCATCGAGTTCTTCCAGCCAGCTTTCATCGCCCTGCTCAAGCTCATCGTACTCAGGCAACGGCATATATTCTTGTGGTGCCTGGCTTTGCTCGACCAACGACGAACCAAAAATGGCCGCCCCGATCCCGACGACTTCGTCTGGATTGATACCAAGCTCGGGTTCACGATTGAAAAACTCACGCACGCGCTGCTGCACAAGAGGAACGCGCGTGGTTCCGCCAACAAGAACCAGATGATCAATCTCGGCGCGCTGCAATCCGGCAACGCGAAGCGCGTCTTCGCACGTCAATAGACTCTGATCGACGATATCCAGACAATGTTTATTGAACTGTTCGCGTGTGAGCGTAAAGTTAAGCGACAATTCCGTGACCGTTCCTGGAATATACTCAATAATTTCAACCGTTTGAGGTGAGTACGTCGTGAGCTCATGTTTCATTTGTTCGGCAAGCACACGAAGGCGCTGCCTCACCAAATCATCCCCCGACAGATCGTATCCATGCTCACGCTCAAAGGCGTTGAGCATCGCACTGACAAGACGATGATCGAAATCATCTCCACCCAGATAGCTGTTGCCGGCGGTGGCGAGTACTTCAAAAACGTTGCCGCGAAGTTCGAGGAGCGTGATGTCGAAGGTGCCGCCGCCGAAGTCGTAAATTGCGACACGCTCGCGGCGATTGTGACCGTAACCATAGGCAAGCGCTGCGGCCGTTGGCTCGTTCACCAGGCGCAAAACCTCCAGTCCAGCCAACTCACCGGCCCGCTTGGTGGCGCGCCGTTGGCCTTCATCAAAGTTTGCCGGAACGGTAATGACCGCCTTATTGATCTCCTGGCCGAGATACGCTTCGGCCAAACCTTTGAGATAATACAGAACGCGCGCGCTCACGCCTTCGGCTGGGTGAAGCTGCTGATAAATTTGAATGCGTGGTGTTCCGTCATCCGCCGACACAATTCGATACGGAAACGCACCGATCAGCATCTTGATATCCGGACTTTCGAACGGACGCCCCAGCAAACGCTTGGCCGAAAACACGGTGTGTTCCGGGTCGGTGGAACGATAGGAACGCGCGTCATTCCCGATAATCGTTCGCCCATCGTTCAAAAAGTGCACAATCGAGGGATGCACCGTATTGCCATAAGCATCTGGAATAACAATGATCTGTCCTTCCAGCATCACCGAAACCACCGAGTTCGAGGTTCCAAGATCGATTCCTACAACGACATCCGTCATCGTGTATGACTCCCTATTATTTCTATGGTTATGAGCATATTAATCGTTCGCTACGGCAGTTTGCGTACACCTGTTGCATTTACTCTAACGTGAACTGAATTTCCCGTCGATCTGATTCTCCATTCGCGCTGAACACAATTCTTAGGGCTCTGCGCAGTGTCATACGCGTGTTTGGCTAGACAAATCGACAGTCCGGTGATTAAAGAGGTCCAAATCCGGCTGCCCGGTTGCCGTTTTTCCGGGAGTCGATTATGTACGGAGTCATCAATCGGCGAGTTTTTTCGCAGTTTGTCAATAAATATAGAGTTTTGTTCGTTCATCAACATCAGGTTCTTTCGAGCACGGCTTGCGTCAAGTCCTGCAACGGATAAATAACGTTCCTGGTTCGACCTGCAGCGCATCCTCTTTTATGCGTCGTAGATTGAACGCCTCAGGGCAGGCTATTTTCAAGAATCAGCCGCCTCATTTTCGGAGAAAGACATCGTGGATAGTTTCCTGCAACTAAGTAATGCCCATTATCTGCTGCGCGTCGTTCTCGGCGTGATCGGTCTGGCGGGCTTTGCGCTGGCCGCCCGCACGGTATTTTGGCTATTAAAATATATATCTTGGGGTCAGGGCGACCTGCGAACAGACCAGATTCCAACACGACTGAAAAATGTCGTCGTCAACGTTCTTGGTCAATCGCGCGTTATTCTTGAGCCAGGCGGCGTACTCCATCTGTTTATTTTCTGGGGATTCTTAATCCTTCAGCTTGAAACCATCGAGTATCTTATTCGCGCGTTTGCGTGGAATTTCCGCTTCAGCGACTATATCGGGCGCGGAACGTACGATTTCCTGCTGTTCTTGCAGGATATTTTCGGC
>JBEBSM010000143.1:0-8854 GCA_040394315.1 Lujinxingia vulgaris | reverse complement strand
TGTTCGGTGAGGCGACTGACCATCGCAAGCGTTGGCAGGGTTGGGCGAATGGGGAGGCCGAATTCGTGTTGGAGTTCGGCTTTGTTGCGACGTTTTCCGTTGAGCTCTTCGATGCTGTAGCGCACGGGGATGAAGTTATCGACTTTGGGTCCCCAGATGCTGTAGTCGGCGCCGTTGAGGATTCCTGTGAGATCGTCGGTGCGTTTGACGAGAATTTCGTGGAGTCCGCAGCCGCCTTTTTCGGTCTGGATTTCGTCGGCGTAGGTCGGGCTGACGGTGGTGATTGCGTCGGCGTGGACGAGAGCGCCTTTCAGGTAGTTGAGTCGATCGTCGGCGTCGAGGAGTTCGTCCTGGCTTTCGAATCGCTTTGGCAAACCGGTTGCTTTGAACGCGGCTTTGTCGAAACGGCCCTGGTACGCGAGGTTGTGCAGGGTGAGCACGGTTGCGGTGCTTTCGAGTTCTTTTTCGTAGTAATAATCGAGGAAAACAGGCGCCAGGCCGGTGTGCCAGTCATTGCAGTGAATGATGTCGATGGGCATGGAGAATTGGCGCGCGAATTCGACGATTGCGCGGCTGAAGAAGGCGAAACGATCGGCGTTGTCGACGAAATCGTTGTCTTCGTAGCCGTAGAGACCGTCGCGACCGAACATTTCGTCGTTTTCGAGGAAAAATACGGTTGCTCCGCCTTCGACGCGTGTTTCCCAGATGGTGACGTTGAGTTTTGCCTGACTTTTGGCGCGTCGGGGAACTTCAAGTGGTTGAAGTCGACGTGCCAGACGCATGGCCTGTGGGTCGAGGTGTTTGTAGAGCGGAGTGAAAACGGCGACATTGTGTCCGCGTTTGGCGAGTGCTTTGGGTAGTGCTGCGGCAACGTCGGCCAGGCCACCGGTCTTTGAAAACGGGATGACTTCGCTGGTTGCGAAGACGATGCTCAAGGGGCGGGCTGTGCGGTCGGGGCTGGTGTCACGGGTTCTAACGAGTTTGGACAAGTCCATAAGAAATCTACCTTATATCGATATTACGCAGATGCTGAGCGGCCGTTTCTGAAGGAATCGGATTGATATACAGACCGGAGCCGCGTTCAAAGCCCGCGATGGTGTTCAGCTTGGGGATAAGTTCTAGGTGCCAGTGATACGGCGCGTCGCTGGGGTGTTTGAACGGCGCGGAATGCAACATCAAATTGAAGGCCGGATGGTCGAGCGCAATGTTGAGTTTTTTTAAGACTACGCGCAAAGCGTCTGCGACGTCGTCATAAATCGACTCGTTTTCAGCCTCGTACCACGGTTCATGGCGACGGGGAAGGAAGAGAACTTCAAAAGGGAATCGAGAACCAAAAGGAGTGAGCGCGACGACCTGGTCGTTTTCGTAGATGATGCGTTCCTGGCTTTCGAGTTCCTGGTCGAGAATGTCGCAAAACAGGCAGCGTTGCTTGAAGTCAAAGTAATTCTGGGCTGTTTTGAGTTCTTCCTGGAGTTTGTGCGGGACCATGGGTAGCGCGATAAGCTGGCTGTGCACGTGTTCGAGTGTTGCGCCGGCTTCAGCGCCCTGGTTTTTGAAAACCATGACGCATTCAAAGCGCGTGTCGTTTTTTAGGTCGAGAATTCTCTCTTTCCAGGCGCCGAGGACGGTTTTGATTTCGGCAATGGTCAGATCGGAGAAGTCGGCCAGGTGTCGGTTTGATTCGATAATGACTTCGTGCGCGCCGATGCCTTGCATGGTGTCGTAAAGACCTTGTGCACGCTTTTCTAAAGATCCTTCCACGCGCAGGGCGGGGAATTTGTTCGGCACGACGCGCACGGTCCATTGATGCAAGGCATCCGGGCTGTCTGGGGCGTGAAATGTACGGATCGCAGGCGGCGTGGCGGCTTCGTTGCCCGGACAAAAAGGGCAAAAGTCGGCTGAAAGCGATTGCTTTTCTGTTTTGTAGTCGCGCGGGCGCTTTGCGCGCTCGGTGGCGATGATTACCCACTGGTTGTGGATTGGGTTTTTACGAAACAGAGGCATTTTAATCCGTAGCAAAGATAGGAAGTGAAATGTGACCTGGCTCAGGAGAGTGAGTCTTCGAGATCACGAAAAACTTGTACAGCCTGTGTTAGCTTTTCAATTTCAGCGCGCTTTTCTTTTAAGCTAATAGCGATGTTGTCGCGCTGACGTTCAAGTGTGAGAAGTTTCTTCTCGGCACTTTTGATGATTTCTTCAACCGTTGCGGGTGCTGTTTTTTCTTTCATGAGTATAAATCCAGTTAGAAAGGTGGACTTTCAATATGCAGAGTCAGGTTAGCGAGAAAGGCAGTGTGGCAATTCTTGTTTAGCCGATAACTTTCCATCGACCATGGCCAACTTTTTCAAGAACATCTTCGGTATCCAGCGTCGTCATCAGAGCATAAACATAGCTTCTCAGACTTCCAGACAACTCGCCTTCAAGTGAGCGGATCTGATTGATAACTTCGGCGGTGCGAAACTCACCTTGTTCCTGGCTGAGTGCACGGCAGATGGATTCAACTTGAGCGCGTCGGGCACCGCGGGCTGGGCGGCCGCTGTCGGGATTGGTTTCGAGTGCGTTGACGGAGCGCAGCGTCGTGGTTGTGCGAGCTTTGCTGCCTTTGGTGCGCGTTGTTGGCATGCCAAAGCGTGCGCGGAGTTCGTCGAGGATGCGGCGTGCATCGTGGGTTTGAACGTCGAAAAGGCGGTGACGTTCTTCGAGTTCTGTGAGTTCTTGTTGGTGTTGAATGATTGCCTGTTCAAGGTTGGCAATTTCATCGGAAAAGCTAATCATTTTGCTCACGAGTCACTCCATGTTTCAATGTTTAGGTTGGTAAATATGTGTTCCAGTGGTTTCTTACTATGTTTAGAGTATAAGTGTCAAACATTGTTAGAGTATTATTAATAGACAATAAACGCACCGGCAACTAAGTTAAAGTAGCGGTTGATTTCGGTATAAAACACACAGAATGTAGTAGGCAAGAATGCAAAACGCCTGCATCTAAGTTGTTGAAGATGCAGGCGTTTTGGGTGTGGTGGGGCGGTCGTGGTGTTATTGGTCGTCTTGCAGGGCGTTGCGAAGCTCACGGGCGTGTTTCCACTGGAAACGGCCTCGCAATAGCATGAATACGCGGTCGTAGTTTTGTGACCATTCGATGAGTTGATCGATATCGTAGTTATCGAACTCGCGTCGCATACCGCCGCGCTCGGTCAAAATGAAACAGGTGTCGCCGTGGGTTAAGTCGATTTCGTCGCGTTCCATTAAGAACGGATCGATGGCGTAGGCAATGCCGAGGCCTTGCGCAAAATCGCGGGTTTGTTCGACGGGCCACATACCTTCACTTTCCCAGATCAAAACGAACTTGTTGCCTTTGTGAAGTTCATTGGCAAGTTGTGTGATGAGGGCGCGATTTGTGGCGTTCGGCGAGAAGTCGATGGGTGTTTTGAGGTAGACGGCGCGGGCGGAAAGCGCTTTTGCGGCTTCGAGCGTCTTTTTCCATCCTTCACGTACGGCGTCGTCGAGCTGGGGCTTGTTGTTGTTCGAGAGTCGATTCAAGCCGTCGGTAACGGCCGGGTCGATGTGCAGTACATAACCAAAACCTTTGGGGGACTCTACGCGCCAGCGATTGAGGGTCGCGATGTTTGGCCTTTTTTCGTAGGTTTCAAGGTTGAGTTCAATTGCATTGCAGGTAGCAAAGTAGCGACCCCAGCCCCGCGGGACATGGTCGCAGCCATAATAAATTTTGGTCATAATATTGTGCCGCTTGGTTCGGAAATATCAATCAAAAGGAAATACGAGTTCGGTTCCGTGGCGCTCAACGCTTGCATCGATTCGACTTAGAGCCTGGCGATGTTGATTCCAGAAGGTATCCAGTCGGGCGCGTTCAATGGCAGATGGCTGCTCAAAGAGTATGGAATTGGCGAGTTCCGGCGAGAGCGCGCGGACGGCAGCTACCGTACTGCGACTGAATCGGCCCGTCCACTCAAAACGACCTAGCACGCGTCGTGAGGCGCGAGATTGGAAGGACTGGCTGTTGTTGTAGGAGATGATCTGGCCATTGGCAAAGGGTGTGCCCAGGCCGTAGAGCGCGGAATTACCGCTGAATCGCTCCCAGTTGTTGGTGAGGAAGTCGAACAAAATGAGTGTCGAAACCTGCTCGGCCAACTGTCGGGTCGTGATGTTGTTTTGCTGCTCGAGGATGGACTGATACATGGCTCCATCGGCGAAGTTTTTGAGGCGCTCGTGGGCGACGACAAAGTCTTCTTCGAGTGCGTTAAATGTCGGGGCGGTGCCGAGCCAGTCTCTCCAAAGGCCGGTGATCTCGATGGGCCAGGGCGTGGTCTGGGGCACGAGTTCTTGCAGTGCGCCTTGGACGAATTGTGTTTCCTGGCCGTCGTTGGTGACGGATTCCCAGTAGAGTTTCTCGGTGAGATCTGATTCGGGTGCGATGCGTTCCCAGTCTTCACGAGAAATTTTGGCGGGGGCCGTGTGTGGAATGTCGAAGTTGCAGAGGATCATTTCGCAGAGGCGGTATGCGGCGATTTCTGCGCGCCAGTTGTCGCGTTGTTCCAGGCTGGCAGGCTTGAAAATGAAGCGATCGGCGCCGTCACGGGTGAGAATAATCTGGCGGCTTTTGCCGGCATCTTCGACGCGAATTGCGTTGATGTTGAAGAGAGCGACTGGCTCAAGTGGTTCGATGTTGTGGAGGTCTTTGTCGGATTCGATGCTCTGTTCGAAGATCTGCTTGAAATCAGCGGAGTCGTCGAAGTTTGCCATTCCGTAGGCGGCGATGGTGCGTGCGTGACGGTAATCTTTTTGTTTCAGAAGTTCGCGGGCTGTGCTGAGGCTCTGGGTCTGGTCTTTTGCGCCGCTTTTCCAGGTTGCGAAGACGCCTGTGTTCATGCCGGATCTTACAGGTTCTTCGGGTTTTTCTTGGACTTGTTCGGCGTTGTTAGCCTCAATGATTTTGTCGTCGGCAAGTTTTTCTGGATCGATATTTTCTGGATCGACAGCCGGTGCAGTGGCTTGTGGTTGTGCAGGCGCAGGCTCCTGGGTTTGTGGCTCAGTTGTTGGCTTGGATTGCGTCAAGACGTAAGCAGCGACGCCGGCAACGACGAGAATTAAGAGCAGGACCAGCAGGCCTTTTTTGCTTTTGCGCGGGGTCTCGTTCTCGAAATCATCGAGATCGGCGTCCGTTTGGTAGTCGTTGGCGTTATGGACGGCCGGGTTGTGCGCGTGGATTTCGTGAGTTTCGTCGATCGGGTTGGATACGGGTTTGAAAATGGAGTCTGTGGTGTTTTCTTGAGTGAAATCAACAGGTTCCGATGCGGTTGCTTCGGGTTGTGCATCCGGCATGGCGTTCGACTCGTCCTCGGCTTCGGAATCCGAGAGCATTGCGAAGTTTGGCTCTTCTGCCGATGCGAGTAACGGATCGGAAGGCGGCGGCGTGATATTGGGTTCAGAAATAGCCGCGGCCGGGCTTTCGAGAGGAGTCGATGTGTCGAACTGTTGATTCTCGTTGATGAGAACCGGGTTGGTGACGAGTACGTCTGGGGATGCGGACGAATCGGTGATTGGATCGGCGTCGCGCGGGTTGGTAATGCGCGAAAGCAGAGCATGCGCTTCGGCGGCAAAACGTCGGCGCAACTCGTCGAAAACGGGGTGCTGGCTGACGGGCATCCAGTCGCCATCGGCTTCGGCGATTTGTTCGGCTCCGAGTAAAACGCCGCCTTTGATGAGCTGGATCAGGCCGTCTTTGTCGACGGGTTCGTAGACGATGTTTTCGATCAGCAGACGATAAGATCCGCGGCCGAGGACTTGCTGGATTTCGGCGGTTGGTAAGCGAATAAAACCACTTCCATGAATCTCCGACGCCATTCCCACATCCATATCCATTCCCTCTCGCCGTTGGCGGAGGCGGGCGAGCATGGATTGGGATGTGGTTTTCCCGGAGCGATCCGGACGCATTGCGATGCTGTCGTGGGTGATGGGGTGCGGCGGTTTTTCGTCCGCACGCGGGACATCGTCGAAGAGGCCGTCGTGGATTCCGGAGTTTTCGGTAACGCTCAGCTTATCTTTGAGCGAATACAACTGAATGGTCTTTGAGCCGGATTTTGTGGGGCTTTGGATGGGTGGCGGCTGGATCGACTGCGCTTTGGGCGCTGCTATTTTTGGAGGTGTAACTTTTGGAGGTGTAACTTTTGGAGGTGTAACTTTTGGAGGTGTGACTTTTGGCGACAGCGTTGTTGGCAAATCGATTGCGTGGACCGGAGAAGGCTTGGTTTCGCCGATAAGGATTTTGGACTGTGATAGCTCGGTCGAATTGTCGAGGATCGATGCGACTTCGTCTTCGGTAATTTCTACAGAAATTGCGGGGACCGAATGAGCGGTTTTCTCGGGTTTTGGCTGCGGTGGTTTGGTGGCAGCGAGATCACCAGGCAGGGTAGAACGGCGTTTTTGAGCGCGTTTGAAGAGTTTGGCGAGTGTGGGCTCGGCATTGGGTGCGCTGGCTTCGTTGAGCTGGGTTGCAGTATCTTCGTCGAGCGTGAGTGTTTTTCTGGTGGCGATATCGAGTGTTGATCCGGCTTCGAGCGACGGATCGCTTTCGAGCGGGAAATCCGGCCAGTTTCTGTATTCTTCGGGGATTGCATCGGCGCGGAGGATACCGGTGGTTCCGTCGATCGACTGATTGGCGGTATCGTCATGCGCACTTTCAGAGTCTTGTTGTTCAGTAGATTCGCCGAGCTGAATGCTTTCGTCGGATTCCGGTGCGGAAGACTGACTCAAGGGTAAACGTGTTCGCAGTTTTGAAATAATCTGCGACTGTTTGGTTTCATCGACTTTTTCGCGGGGTGGATCTGTGGGTCGAACCGTAGTTTTCTGGCGTGAAATTACGCCTGTGGAGACCGCGCCAAGCTCGGAGGTTTGTCGTAAGTGTCCGTCAGAATTGTCTTTTGTGCCGATTGTTTCGGTGGCAGGATTCGTCTTTTTTCGCGTGATATTCGGAACGTCGCGTTCCATGGTTGCTTCCGAATGCACGTCGGAGATGGACGATACATCGGAAGATTCCCTATTTTCCAAATCAATAAATTCTTGGAGTAAAGGCGACTGGGTGGTCGAGGTAGTTTTTGCGCGCTGGAATGGGTTGTCGCTGGTGCGGCCTGGAAATCCGCTGAAGGTCGCGCGGAGGGTGTCGGGTTCGGTAAATGTGCCGAGCGACAGCCGTTCGAGTTTATTGACGGCATCTTGCTCGTCTGAACCCAGTTTCTGAGCGGTCAGCGAGCGGATGGTGTGCGAGGGCGTTTTATCCGGTGGGAATGCAGCGGTTCGTCTGGTTTCGACGCGACTGAACGCGACGTCGACCTGTGAAAGATCAGGCGACGGCGAACTACCGGCTGGCAATCGGTTGGATTCGACCGGGATATCAGCGAAGCACTTCGGGCAGGAAACAGTGGTGTTATCAAGATTTTCGCTTTTCGGTTTGATACGAAAGCGCGACTTGCAACCGGGGCACTGAATTTCCAGGGCTTCGGGAGTAAAATCTCCCATGAACTTCTACTCGCAGGAAAGAGGATACGTAATATTGCCGGGTATTGTAACGGACTTCATCTTGCAGCGTACTGTACACAACAATATGGAAGCACTCAATCACTTCCTTTGTCGTTTCGAAGACGGTCAGTAATCAGGCCGACGCGTCGTGGAGAACTATAAGCGACCCCAGCGGCGGCGCAAGGACCATTCGGTAGCGAGCAGGGCGACGAGGATGGCGAAGAGTAAGAAGGAATCCCAGAGTTGGATGACGCGGCGTTCGTTGATCTGGACGTAGCGCGGTGGCTGGTATTTGAGGGCGGCGCTGGAAAACCCGGGTAAAACGGCGTGGTAACCGCCGGTTGCGGCGGAAATATCGGCCAGTAAGTCGTTGCGGGGGATGATGTCGCGGAATTGGTCGACGCTGGGCACGGCCAGGAAGAGATCTTCGTCGGTGAGTGTGCCGGAAGCTGTTTTGGCGTCGACGTGAACTTCGTAAACGCCGGTTTGTTCGACGGGATATTCGAGCAGGTGTTGGCCGTTGTGATCGGTTTGGAATTCGATGGTTTCGACGAGTTTTCGCTCCGTGGGGCCGGTTTTTTGATCGTCGAGACTGCGGAAATATACGCGCGCGGTTGCGGCAGCGTCGGCAAGTGGGGAGTAATCGGGGGCAAAAATGCGGACATTCGCGCGCATTTTGGTGCCGGGCGCGTAGGTATCGTCGGTGATGTCGAGGCGGACGAGTTTGAGTTCGGGATCTTTGATGAGCCAGCGCATCGCGTTGTTCCAGAACATCTGGTATTCGCGCGCGGTGCCGCCCTGGGCGGCGTTTGCGAACGCCCAGCGCCAGGTGGAGTCGACGGTCAGCGCCATGGTGCGGCCTTTGCCTTGTTCGGCGACGGTTAAAACGGGCATGGGTTTGCCGGACGTGCGAAGACGTGGGTGTGTGGCGAGTACGGTGCTTTTGGACTCGGGTCCAAGGACGATGTTGGTGCCGTGCATGGCGGGTAGTTTGGACCAGATTTCTTCGTTCACGGTCGGATCAAAGGCTAGCTGCGTAATCGGATGACGGTGGCCGGCGGCGGTGAGTTTGGGGTTGAAGTCGGTGGTGTCGATGAGCGCGTTTTTGGGGCCGGCGGGTGGTAGTTTGACGGGCAAAATACCTTCGACGGGTGTGCGGGCGTAGCCGCCGCTGGCGAACGACAGATCGCCGCCGACCATGGCGAAACCGCCGCCGTCGTTGACGAAATCGGCGATAGAGCTCAGGTATTGGCCCATCTGATAAGGGCCGAAATTGAAGTTCTGGAAGATTACCAGGTCGAAGCTGCCGAGTTCGTCGCGGAAG
>JBEBSM010000142.1:0-8891 GCA_040394315.1 Lujinxingia vulgaris | reverse complement strand
CACGCTGCAAGTTCTCAACAATCGTCGCACGCTCAATACCGCGCTCAAACCGATGGCTGGAATCCGTGTGCATTGCATGACGACGCGCCGATTTACGAACCGTTTGTGGATCAAAATACGCGCATTCGATCAAAATACGCTGCGTCGACTCATTTACTTCCGTATCGACACCGCCCATTACACCAGCGATCGCCACCGGCTTTTGTGCATCCGCAATTACCAGATCTTCTTCGCTCAGCGCATACTCTTTATGATCGATTCCGACCATCTTTTCGCCAGCACGCGCACGCCGAACCACGATCGATCCGCCCTCGATCTTATCAAGATCGAACGCATGCAACGGCTGCCCAACGTCCATCATCACAAAATTCGTAACGTCGACCACGTTGTTTACGCTTCGCATTCCAACCGACAACAGCCGCCGGCGCAACCACATCGGCGATTCTCCGACTTTCACATTCTCGATAACGGCCAAAGAATAGCTCGGACAGCCGGTTTCATCGTCAACCGTCAAACTTACAACGTCCGCAACCGCATCCGCCGAACCGGTTTCCCAGAGCGGCTTTTCAAGTGCAAGTCGTTCGGAACGCAGCGGCCGACCATAAATCGCGGCAACTTCACGTGCGACACCCAGATGACTCAGGCAATCCGCACGATTTGGTGTCAAACCGATATGCAAAACCGTATCGCACAGCGCCAGCGCTTCAAAAATCGGCTGACCAAGCTGTAGATCCGACTCAAGAATCAGCAGCCCTTCGCTTTCTTTTGCCAGCGCAAGCTCTTCATCACTGCACAGCATTCCCTGCGACAGCGTGCCCATGACCTTGCGTTCCACGATCTCAAAATCGATCCCGGGCGGCTTGCTGCCAGCGAGTGCAACCGGCACACGATCGCCTGCTTTCATATTTTTTGCGCCGCACACGATCTGCAATAGATCCGGCTTGCCAACATTCACCGAACACAACACCAGGCGATCTGCCTTCGGGTGTTCCTTGATGTCCTCGATAAGCCCGACGACGATCCCACACTCCTCGCCGCGCAACTCAATCGCTTCGACCTCAAGCCCTGCCATCGTCAGCCGATGTGCCAACTCTTCAACTGCAAGATCTTTTACTTCGATCCATTCATTGAGCCAATTTAAACTGATCTTCATGAGTTTTCCGTCGCCCATGCATGAAATTCATGCATCACGTTGATTTCAAGATAAATACATCCGCTTCACACAACTCCCGCAGAAGCCGCGCAATGCACCCCTGCGAAACAGGCTAAAACTGGCCTAAAAATCGCAGATCGTTTTCATAAAAAAGCCGGATATCATTGATACCAAGCTTTAGCATGGCAATCCGCTCAATGCCGACACCGAACGCAAATCCGGTATACCGTGTGGAATCAACACCAACGGCCTTAAACACTTCCGGATCGACCATGCCCGAACCAAGAACCTCCAGCCAACCCGTCTGACTGCATACGCGACAGCCCTTCGAGGCACAGAAAATACAGCCGACATCGACTTCTGCACTTGGCTCGGTGAACGGGAAAAAGCTCGGCCGAAAGCGCACCGGCGTCCCTGCTCCAAAACAACGCTCGGCAAAATGCTGCAACGTCCCCTTCAAGTCCGCAAACGTCACATTCGTATCGACCAGCAAGCCCTCGATCTGATGAAAAACCGGACTATGCGTAATGTCGCTGTCCACACGATAAACACGACCCGGCGAAATGACGCGCACCGGTGGCTCATATTTCAACATCGTGCGGATCTGCACCGGGCTGGTATGCGTACGCAACAGATGGCCATCTTCCAGCATAAACGTATCCTGCATATCACGCGCAGGATGGTCCGGCGGAAAATTCAGCGATTCAAAATTATAAAAATCGCTCTCGATTTCAGGCCCTTCCGCGACCTCAAACCCCATATCCGCAAAAATATCGATCAATTCTTCTTCGATCTGACGAAGCGGATGCCCCATGCGCACCGAAAGCGACCGTGCCGGCAAAGTCACATCCACCCGTTCACTTTCCATACGGCGCGCAAGCTCTTCGCGATCTAACTGGCGCAGACGCTCCTCATAAGCCTGCTCAATCGCATTCTTACAACGATTGGATGCCTGCCCGGCCACACGCTTCTCCTCGTGCGGCAACGACGGCAACACCTGCATCAATTCCTGGACTTCACCCTTTCGTCCAAGATAGCGGTTTTTCACTTGAATTGCGTCCTCACGGCGAGCAGCTCCGGCCAACTCCTCCACGGCCTGCTGTGCCAACGCGTCCAGACGACTTTCCAGTTCCGATACATTCATTCGACCTGACCTCGCAGGATGAAAATCGATTAGGCAAGAAAAACAAACGCCCCGTACATCATCACCTGCGATGAGTTATACGGGGCGCTCGTTTGGATAAACTCGTTCTACATCATTGCTAGAGACTTGTACTCAAATCTCAAGCAACGGCTTTCTGCGCAACCTGCACGACTTTGGCGAAACCGGCCGGATCGAACACAGCCATGTCAGCCAACACTTTGCGATCGAGCTCAACACCTGCACGAGACAGCCCGTTGATAAAACGGCTGTAGCTCATGCCATGCTGACGCGTTGCAGCGTTGATGCGGGTAATCCACAGACGGCGGAACTGGCGCTTTTTTTGACGACGATCGCGATACGCGAAAGCCCAGGAGCGCTGAACAGCTTCTTTGGCCGAACGTAGAATCCGACGGCGTCCGCCAACAAAACCCTTGGCAGCTTTCAAAATCTTATTGCGTCTACGACGCGCTTTGAATCCTCTTTTAACGCGGGGCATGAAACACCTCAGTACAAACTGTTATTACTACATTAATCATTATCGCTGACGCCGATAGCCAACCATTAAGTCGGTTATCGCATCACCGGTGGGCTTTAAATTACATCAGACCAAGAATACGCTTGACGTTGTCTTCGTCCGCAACGTGCACGTAGTCGTTCTTACGAAGCTGACGCTTACGCTTTGAGCTTTTGTGGGTCAAAATGTGTGCACGAAAAGCGCTGCGATGTTTAATCTTGCCACTCTTTGTGATCTTGAAGCGCTTTGCGGCGCCGCGATGGGTCTTCATCCCGTTTGCCATGCTGTCTCTCCTCGAAATCTTGACCGGCTAAATCATGCCGGATCGAAAAACAATAACTAATACCGTTAGGACCACATCGCGATAACATTGCCCTTTTCAACTATGCAAAGGCGCGAGCGGGGAGGCACTTGTACACGACTGTCACTGTGGACGCAATGGGTTTTTACGCTTTCATGAACCCTGAAATTACTTGTTCCACAAACAAAAAAACACTGACCTTCAAGGCCAGTGTTAATTCTGTACATGATCGTCGCTATCAACTCGAAATCACGTTTACTTCGAGCTGTTTTTCGGTCCCATAAACAGAGTCATGTTGCGACCCTCCATACGAGCCGATTGCTCTACTTGTGCAATATCGCCCAGCAGTTCTGCGACGCGATCCAACATCGTCCGAGCAATCTCGGGATGTGTGATTTCACGGCCGCGAAACATGATAGTGATCTTCACCTTATCATCGTCTTCGAGAAATCCACGAGCTCGTCGTACTTTCGTCATGAAGTCATGTTCATCCGTTTTTGGACGAAGCTTCACTTCTTTCAGTTCGACGCGCGAAGACTTCTTGCGTGCTTCGGCGGTTCGCTTTTTCTGCTGATACTTGTATTTCCCGTAGTCCATAATCCGAACTACCGGAGGCTTAGCACCTGGCGCTACTTCCACCAGATCAAGTCCAACCTGTTCCGCTCGCTCAAGCGCATCGTCCACGGACATGACGCCTAATTGCTCGCCGTCCGGATCAATCACTCGAACTTCCGGTGCTCGAATACGTCTATTTATTCGGGGGTCTTTGTCGGCCATGAACCTCGTTACACACTTTAAGATGGGGCTGACAAAAATCCATCAACCCACTGAAAATCAAGACAACGCTTAATCAATAAAACATTCGTTGTCGCCAATATGAAAATGCAGGGGTTTAAGTGCCCCTGCATCCTCAGTACCTATCGAGCGTCTGAGTATTTCTGAGACAAGCTCTTAGTAGGCACGGGCGGGATTGAACCGCCGACATCTACCGTGTCAGGGTAGCGCTCTCCCGCTGAGCTACGTGCCTTTATCTTTCGAAGCTGTTTGATTTCCAGCCCGTCGATGAACAATGATGTAGCAACGCACAGACTCTGTGTCAACATACTTTTTAATTTATTTTCTCTTTTCTTCCATTTCACTGCCGCTGACTGGCCACCGACTATGGCTTTGAACCTCGCACATTGTTACCATCTTCAAGGTCGCCTGCTGGCACATGTTACTTAAACGCCCGAATTCAGCCCGACATTTCATCTCTATAGATCCTTATATATGTATATGCACAACATTAAGCGCCCATAACTATCGATGCTAAAATCCCTGCTCAAAGAAATCGTAAGCCAGAGTGCAACGCAATCAACCAGCACTGCGCCTTCGACCGATCTCCTGCAACAAACCTGGGCTAAACTTGTCGGCGACGAGCTTGCACGCTGCACCCTGCCCGTTGGTTGGAACAACGGCGTACTCGAACTCGAGGTCAGTTCCGCCCGCTGGCTTGATGAATTCTCCCGACAACGTACTCGCTTGCGCAGCAAACTCGCGGGATTGCTGCCCTGGCCGCTCAATGACATTCGACTGAAGATCGCTTCACCGGCAAGCGCGCAATACTTCGCCATGATTCTCAGCGAAGCCGCTTCACAATCCGCAGGCTCGCGCGGTTCCGGCCAAACTGCGCCTAATTCTCATGAGATCGCAGCAGAAATGAACCTGTCCGACAACGTGTTAGCTGATCTAGAGCCGCTTGATGAAGACCTTCGCGTCAACCTCTTACGAATCCGTCAACATATCGCCAGGCGCAAAGACAATTCCTCCCAATGAGGCGATCCGCTATCAAATACATCACCGCGCTCAACATGCTGCGCGCGCCACGCCTGCCAATTCACACATCGCCAGCCAAACCGCTATCAATTGTCGTGAACACGCCTTGCACACTGGCCGGGATTTGGATATGGAAACGTGAGCTGCCGTTTAGCTCGAACTTCTCGCGACGCGTCCATTGCCTTTTCCATACTGCGCCTGGCCGCCCGTGATTTTAAGGCCCCGCCATTTTACCAGCGTGTTTCTTAGCCCTTTTCGACTGTCTTGAATGCATCAGCACCTCAAGCTTAATCGGCAACTCAGAGCTGGCACTGTAACTAAGGCGATCGCTTTTACTCCATTCATTACGTAGTAGACCCAGGCGAGTACCACGACCTATGCTGGAAACTTCCAACAAGAATTTTGATTCGTTTTATCTCAGCGACGAAATGCTCCGCGCTCTTCAAGCCGTGGCATATCACACACCGACGCCCGCTCAAGTGGCGTCCATTCCGCTGATCATGGCCGGTATTGACATCATTGTTCAGGCGCAAACTGGTTCAGGAAAAACCGCTGCGTTTGCAATCCCCGTGATCGAAATGCTCGAGCACAATCCGGGCAAGATCGAAGTCCTCGTCATCGTTCCCACGCGCGAACTGGCAGGACAGGTTTCAAAAGAATTTCAACGCCTTGGCGCCTTCAAAGATCTCTCCGCCATCGCAATTTACGGCGGAACCTCCTACGAAGCACAGCACGAAGCCCTGAAAACCGCGCAGATCGTTGTCGCAACCCCGGGTCGTTTGCTTGACCACATCAATCGCGGCACGATCGTTTTGAACGATCTCCGCATTCTGTGCCTCGATGAAGCCGACGAAATGCTCTCCATGGGCTTTCGCGACGACATTGAAGCCGTCATCACGCACCTTCCCGAAGAACGTCAGAGCCTGCTCTTTTCGGCAACGATTACCGAGGACATCAAAGCACTCGCCAATCGGATCCTGTTCTACCCTGAATTCATCGCGCTCTCGAACGATTCGGTGGCAACCACCGATGTTACGCACGCCTACTATAATGTGCGCGGCGTCGGTCGACCACGCGACTTGATTAAAGTCATTGAATTCGCAGATCCCGACAGCGCTATTATCTTTGCGAACACCAAAGACGACACCTTCACGGTAACCGCATTTTTGAAACGCCATGGTTATCGCGCGGACGTCCTCAACGGCGATCTTCCGCAAGCAGAACGCGAAAAAACACTTGCTGCGCTTCGTGGCGGCAAGATCGACTTCATCGTCGCAACCGACGTCGCTGCACGCGGCATCGATATTTCGGATTTGAGTCATGTATTCAACTACACGCTCCCCGAATCGGCCGAAGTCTACATCCACCGCACCGGCCGTACGGGCCGCGCCGGTAAAAAGGGAATTGCGATCAGCCTGATCGCACCTACCGAAGTCACGACGTTTTTTCAGATTACGAAGCTCTACGACGTAAAAATGCAAAAGCGCGAGATGCCCACAACCCTGGACATCGTGAAAGCACGTCAGGCCAGCGCACTCGAACGCCTGAGCGATCGGATCGATGGCTATGTCCGCCTGCCCTTCAGCTCCAAACTCAGTATGGCCGAGCAGCTTCTTGGCAAGTCGTCGGACGCATCCGCAACCGAGACGCCAGTCGAGCATGAACATGTAGAGCTCGTCGCACGCCTTCTTGCACTGGCCGATCGCGTACTTCAAAAAGCAGCCTCTCCCGCGATCGAGCGTACTGTGGATAAGGTTGTCGAGACTGTTCCGGCAAAACCGGGCGTCGTCGAGCCTGTGAAAGCAGTCGAAGCCGACAAACCTGCAAAGCCTGCCATCGTTGCAGAGACTGCAAAGCCCGTGGTCGTTGCAGAGCCTGTCAAAGCCGACAAACCCGCGCCCAAACCAGAAGCGTCCGCTCCCAAAGCGCCACCGGTTGTTGAACCCAAAGCTGCTGAAGCGGCCTCGGTTCCTCATTCGGCAGCACCCAAATCGGAAGCCGCCGCTGGGCCAAAGCCCGTCATCGCGGTACCGCGTCCCGATCGCTCCGAGCGATCCGACCGTGGTCGACGCACATCGCGCGAAACATCCATCCGTGAACCAGCTACCAGGGCTCCCGAAGCAGACAAGCTCGTATTTGAGCAGCCTGCACCGGTACGCCAGCGTACGGCAAGCACCGAGCAGGCGGCGGAACAGCCAGTGAGTCAGCGTCCGGCAAGTGCAGAACGCCCGGTTCGCATGGATCGCGCGGATGCCAAACCCACACCTGCAGCGCCTGCAGAAGTGACCCCAGCCGAGCAATCATCCGAAGAGCCTCAACGGCCAAAGCGCACGCGTACGCGTAAGCCCCGGCTTTCCAGGGGTTCGTCCTCAACGATTGCCGAGACTCCGACACCGGCGTCTGTGGAGCCAGAAGCAGCGCCGGTTGTCACGAAGACCCGTGAGCAGCGTAGTGAGCCACGTATCGAGGCGGTCGCGCCAGAACCGATTGCGGACGCCAACATGCGCAAGCTTTATGTCAATATCGGTCGTGAGCAGTTATCCAATACGCAGGCTGTGATCGATATGATATGCTACATGGCAGGAGTTGATCCCGAGGATATCGGAGAGATCACATTCGAAAGCACATACAGTTATGTGCAGGTTCGACGTGACTACTTCCACGACATCATCGCAGCTCTCAACCAGCAAGACTGGGAAGGTACCACGCTCACAGCGCAACCGGCCCGAAAGTAAGTTCGTTACAAATCCGTCAGCAATCTGTTGTCGACAAGCTCGTTTTTGGCGAGCCCAATCTTCGCGGAGAAGATCGCATGAATTCACGGCAAGTGCTCTCGCATTCCAAGTATCTCCTCGTCCTGCTCACGCTTTTGCTCTTCGCGGCAAGTGCATGCGAGGCAGATAACGGTGCAGCAACACCTATCGACGAATTAGCAGCAGATCCATCGTTACCCCCTGCAGTCGTCGATCTTCCACCAGCACCGCCGGCGTCAGCCTTCGTGATCCCAGAAACCAATCCCGACGGCACACTACGCGTCCAGGGACTGATCAACGGCCAGGATAACTATCTGGACAAACCCGTTGAAATCTCTGCCGTGGTGTTCAGCATTTCTCAGCCCTGCGACGTAAAGAAGGCTAAGAAAGAAGGTACAGAATGCCCGGAGCCGCACTTTCTCATCAAAGATGAACGCGATGCGGAGAAGCAACTGATGGTCGTTGGCTACAAAGACGACTACATCAAAAAGTCCAAGCTGGCCGTTGGTGATCAACGTCAGTTCAAGGGTGTTTACAAGAAGATGGCGCACGGATTTATCGTTTCCGAAGACGGTTTGCTCTTGCTTGATGCTGTCGATGATATCGATGTAATCAGCCAAAAGTAAGCCTGCCCCACCCTACAGAACACAAAAAAAGGCGTCTTCTTGCAAGAAGACGCCTTTTTCTATGCGCTCTATGTGCATGAAACGATAATTACACGGCTTCTCAGCCCTTTCCTTTCTTTTTCTCGGCCAACACGAGCAGTCGACCACTGCTTGCGCCCAGAAAATAGCCTCGATGATGTAGCTCTCCACTGACTTCGACGACTGCAAACCCGGACAAGCTCAGCATCTGGCGCAGCTCATGAAGCGAGTACAGGCGCACAAAGCTCTGTTGCTCGAGCGGCGGCGAGCCATCTTCGTAGATGAAGGATCGCTTGGCGTAGAGGACGCTGGCGTTGTAATCGAACTCGGCTTCTTCCAGGAATATGCAGCTGCTGCCTTCCCACCATGTGCGCGAGGGCATTTGTCCCAGGACGTAGTCACGGTTGACGACATCGAGCAAAAACCGCCCACCGGTCTTCAGCGAGCGGTGGATACCCTGCAGCACTTTGAGGTTCGTGCGATCGTCAAAATACCCGAATGACGTCTGCCAGATATAGCACCCATCGAACGCGTCTTGGAATGCCAGCTCACGCATATCACCGTGCA
>JBEBSM010000141.1:0-8892 GCA_040394315.1 Lujinxingia vulgaris | reverse complement strand
GACCTCTCAAAGCTGCCCGGCAACCTTCCCGCATTTTCCGGCAACCTTGCCGGGCTGCCTGGAAGGCTTCCCGCATTTCCAGACATCCTTCCCCGGCGCATTCTACGCGGGTCTACGCGATTTTCACCCCACCAAAAACCTCAATCTTTCCCCGACGTTTCCACCGGGACACCACCCTTATGACAATCCAGCACTACCCCATAGCTTTTCTCATAATCGCCAGCCCAGAACCACGGAATGATAACAATAAACCCACCAACAACTCTCCAAAAACTGATGTCATCCGAGCGAAAGATCGTCAAAAGCTTCGGATTACACCCAGGCGCTTCAATGCGAAACGTCGTCGTTCCCCAGACCGGTTTCGAGTCCTGATAGAACACCTCACCGTGGCCAAGCACACGGTTAGAATCATGCAAATATACCGCCGCGTCTCGATGTACGCTCAACTTCGTTACCGAAGTACAGCCCGCCAATAGCAACGAAATAACGACAACCCACGTAATTTTCACCAGACTCACAACAATGTCCTACCGCACGAAATCTTTGAAAAATGATAGCCAGAAAACATCTCACTGACCCAACAACCAATCCGAACGCCCCATGTACACAGAAACCCGAAACTTCACAATCCGCAGCACACTAAAACCTGCGCAACAACTGCCCCAACAAGTTCGCCGACACCGGCTCAAAATGCGCCAACTCATTTCGAATATCGCGCAGCATCTTCACAAGTTCGCGATCCGCATCACGAAATCGATCACGGTACTGATTCATCTGAACAAAAATATGACTCAACTCAAGGTCGCGCTCATCCTCAATGATCCCACCAGCCGTATCGTACGGAACCTCCAACTTACCCCGCAGACGTGCCACAATCCGATGCCGCTCTCGCTCCACTACCGGCAACAAAACCTCCGTTTGCGCATGCCACAACCGATACGCAACCGAATCCTCCGCACGGCTTTCATCACTCAAACAACCATGCACTACATCCTCTTCATCAAACCGTTGCAACATCCCCAACGCCCACGCCTCCTCACGATTGCCCGGCACATCCTGCCCCCAGCCACGCCCGGCCGCAAACGCATTCAACACCGCCTCCGGCATACACAACTCGCTTACCGACGACGCAACCAGCGCATCCAACAACATCGGATCCCAACCACTCAACCTGGCCAGCAGCGCGTACATCAGCTTGCGCTCAAGATTGCGAAATGCACGATCTCGAATCAGATAAGCCGCATACATCTGCATATCCAACGGCGTCGTATACCCATCCCATCGATACGCTTTCAGCAACCCGCTTTTCTTCGGCGACTTCAAACACGCCTTGCCCGTCAACGAAACAATAAACTGCGTACGCCGCCACACCTCAACCGAGCGCGCCGCTTCCGCATAACTCTCCAAAAACGGCCGCCATAAATCCCACGCATCTGCATTCATGCCATCCAAAACGATGACCCGCCCCTGAAAAGACTCAAACCTCACCAGACTCTCCGGCGTAATCCGGAGCGGTGATATTTCTCGCCCGAAAATCCGCTCGAACAAAAACATTTCCGGCTCTACTGCATTGAAATCCGTTGCCCGAAACTCACACCGCACACGGTCGCCAGCCCAGTTCTTGTCGTGACGCTGCAGCCCCGCCTGCCAGCCCAACGGTCCATGCTCCGGCCACTCCAGCACAAGACTGCTGCCATCTTTACCATCGCTCACCACACGATCCAGAAAAGATGACGGGCCCGGAAGCTGCCACCAGAAAGCCCATAACGACATCGAACATCCTCACACAACCAAACTCAATTTTTGTGAACCCTCAATCGTCCCCAAAACCTGGCGCAACACCCGGCCGAGAACCAAAACAGCACTCACCCTCTACCACACTTCGGTTTTCGCATGGAGATTTTCGCTAAAAATCCTCCCGCAACATCCTGAACTCAAGAAGTTCCTTCAAAACCGGATCGAGTTCAAACCCGGATTCCGCCCGACCCGCCCCACCATTCAACTGAACCAGACGCAACCATCGCCCCCATCGCACCAGACGTTGAACCTCCTCAATACCATGACCAGCCTGCAGCAAATCATCGACCTCAAACACACCATCTTTTTCAACGATCATGTTAAGCATACGACGAACCCCATCCGGCACTCCGAACTTCGCTATCTGCCCGCCAATATTGTCGCCATCAATAACGGCAACCTTATAAAGCTCATCCGCCTCCTCCCAGGTCGCCGGACTTTTCTCCTGAACCAGTTCATAAAAAGCATACAAAAACGCCGGCCACCTGCCCGTCAACCCACCAAGCTGCTGGATATGATTCGTCATCACACGTTCCTGCACATCGCTCAGCCACTGCTGCACCGCCGGCTCGCGCCACGGCTCCAACGTCACAATCTGCTCCAGCCCAACCTCACTCAACAACTCCTCTTCATCCCCAATTTGCGCACAAAGCTCCCAGACCCTGGCCGCATCCGCCGAAAAAACCACCCGTACAATCGAGCGATGCGACTGCTGACGCTGCGAAATCCGAACCGCCGCCGCCAGCCATTCACGATCCCAGCCCATATCCGTCGCAATATGAAAAACCCACACCCCATCACCCTTTCGACCCTTCACAGCCTCATCCAACGCCTTCTCAAAAGCATCAAATCCGCCATCCGCCCGAATTTTCAGCAATTTATCGCCACAAAGCTGCTCCAAACGCGTCTCAAAATCCCCATACCCGCCCGCATCCGTCCCAAACACCGCAACCACACCGTGCGAACCCTCCAAAATCTGCGATTCCTGCGCACGCGTCAGCGGACTGCGCCGAAAACCAAACGCCTCATCATCACTCAACGTCGAGCGAAAACTCGCGGGCTCATACTCCGCCTGCAACGTCCGCTCACGCAGCAACTCCTCGTCGATTTCCTGATTCGTCCCCAACAACAACACTATATTGAAATTCCTGAGCGTATAACGCCCCGAATCAACCTGCCGCAAAACACCCAACCCCACCATTTCGTCCAACAAAACACGGACTTCATGGCCAGAATCAATCCCCGCAAACCCCTCCTCCCACCAGCTCAACGCAAGCTCACGAACTCTTGAAACCGACAACCCCTTGATCAACAAATCCGGATTGTGATGCCGAACCTCATGCGCAATCGCATACACAATCACCTCATAACGCTGGTCGAGCTGAAGCGTATACTGAAACTTCTGCCGAATATTATCCCGCAACGTCTGACTCTGATACGCCTTTTGAAGATGATGCGTCTTAATCATATACGGCGGACTGCAATTCGTATCAAAAACCTGTTCATGATGCTGATACAAATACCGCAGCAATTCCTTGCCATAAATCTGCAACAAACTCGGATAAAAATTCGTCTGCGACAAAATACGAAACGGTAAATCACGCGATTCAAACCGAAAACCCATCGTCTCAAACGGCTTTTCAATCAACTCCAACGCCTCTTTCCACTCACCGTTTTCATACAATGGCCCAATACAAATCGGCTCTCCAAAATGCGCCAGCGGATGATTCTCACGCCGCGTCGTCCGCTGCACGTTATGCAATCCCGCAAAAACCACCTTAAAACGCCGATTCGTTCGCTCCATCAGGTTTTTCAACCGCGAACAATGCAAAAACTCCTGATGCGCATCCAACTCCAAAAACCTGTCCGCCTCATCCAACAACAACAAAATCCGCCGCTGCCCCTGCTTCTCAAGCCAGCCCGCAATATGATCGTAAATCGTTTCTTCCAACATGTTCGAAACCATGCCCTTCGGCACCACACTTTCCGCCTTCAACGCATTCGCAATCACATGCCCGATTCGATCAATACTCTGACTATAACCCAGACCACTTGCCTTCAAATCGATCCATAAAAACACCCGACCTTCATCCGGCGCATGTCGCTCCCGCACCACATGCCGCAACAACGCCGTTTTACCGAGCTGCCGGCCCCCATAAATGAAACAAGTCCCGTGCGGATCCTCAATGCGCTCACGCTCACGCTTGCGACCATAAAACATCTCCGGCGGAACCTGGCTCGCTGTCGCATCAAACGGCGCCGTATACGTAAACGGAAACGCACACTGAAAAAACACCGGCAAACGCGTCGATTTCTCGCCACACAACCAGTACGTCAACGTATCATCAAGCACCAAAAACGTACGCCGCTCCTGCTGGCTTTTCGCCGCCAACAATCGACGCTGATGACGATTCATCCGCCCAAAATAAAATACAATCACACCGCTCATGTAGTTATTTTCGCCCACAATCGACAACAACTCACCCGCATCCGGCGCTTTCCACACACAAACAATCGTGTAATTGCCGTTCACATTCGATCCGAGCGACGCCAACGGACACAAATTACCATCACGCAACGGCTGAACACTTACATCAAACACACTGACCTGATGCGGCCTGTGCCTGGGTTCCCCCACCCTTTCAACCCGAAAACCCAGCTCGCTCAAAACAATTTCTACATCCAACCCAACGTCTTTTCCCGCCTGACTTTTCGCCCGAAACCACGCCGACATCAGCAAAGAAGCCGACGCGCGCTGCGCCTCCGAAATCCCCTCCATCTCGTGCCCAGGACAACGCTTCCCATCACGCAAAGCCGTCGACAACTGCACGCCCATCTCCTGCAAGCCTTTTTCAAGCGCGTGAAACTGCCCCTTCTCAAAAAACCTATCAAACGCCTTACTCCCACTCTCCTCCGGCAACTGCTCGCCACGCTCCAGCATATCGATGTAGTCATTGGCCGTTATCGGATTGCCCTGCTCCAAAATCTTTTCCACCCGCGAGCGCACGCCCTCATCCAACGACACATCCAATCCGCGCAAACGCTGCATCACCGTCTCGACCTGCCCCTTCAAACTGGCATCCAACTCACGATCAATACTTTCCAGCGTTTCACGAAACTCAAACAACCGCAGATCGTTTCCAACCAATGCTGCCTGCCCCAACCGCTCCCCAATCGTCTCCAGTGCCGCCGAATAACGCGACCGATCCCGCTCAATCACTAGCCCATACGCAACGCTACGCTCCAACCGCCGCCGCGTCTGTTCCAGCGCTTCATCGAGCTCAATTCGCTTATACCGAATCGCCTTTTCACGCTTTTGCGCAAGCTCATCCAACGCACTCTTCCCAACACTCTTTTGCGCCCGCAAAACACTCAACAACTGCGCACTCGCCAGATGATCCGCACGCTCAATCTGCGTATGAAACGCCGGCAAATACGCTCGGATCCCATCCTCCATTTCCGCAGAAATCAGCGCGGAGATCTCCGCAAACGAATCCAACGGCTCGTAATCTTCATCCAACCGCAACGACGCAATCCGCAACAACGGCGTATTCAACAACATCAACGGATCCGGATCACTCTCGTCGCCAACCACAGCTTTGGGATCAAACAATTCCGCCAGCCTGTCCAACGCCTGCCCCAAAAATCGTGCACCCACCCGGCTATACAGATTCCCATCCGACGCACGCTCCTTCGACAACCGCGAAACAGCCCCACGCACCTCACCAAGCCGCTCATTCAACAACTTGCGCAACGCAAGAATATGCTGCTGCACATAATCATTTTGCTCCCGCAACGGATTGCTCCGATGCAACCGCACCCACTGCCGTCCAAGCTCCACAGGCTCATCGCTAAACTTCAGCAACTGATCGATCGTCTTCCCCTCGATTTTTGTCGTATGAAAATGACGGTCCGTCGCATGAATCAGCTTTTCCAACGCATTTCGGTCCGCCAACTCCATGATCTCGTACTCAACCGCCTCGATCTCAAGCTCGTCCACGTCGCCAGAATCCAACAACTGATTCATCAAGCTGCCAATCAACTGATCATCTTCCAACCAGCGCTTCCACACATCCGTCGCACGGTGATACCGCGTCTGCCGAAGCGGCGCCTGAATCTGAAACTCACGAATTTTCTCCGCCAATTCCTCGCGCTGCGCCTGCCACAACGCAGAATCCCGCGTCACATGAATGTTTTCCGCATCAATCCGCTGCGGCAACCGCCCACGAAGCGCAATCAACTCCTGGCAAAAATCGTACAAACAACCCAGTGAATCGTTGAACTTCAAATCCCGCAACACATTCGACGCGCTCGCTTCGCCGCCAATCACCGTCGGAATCAACATCCCCGCCGCCAACAAAAGCCGCAGCCCATCATTCAACGGTTGATTCCACTTCGAAAAATACCGCGAACTATCATAATGCGTCGCATCCTCATGAATCAGCCCAATCGTCTGCCCATAACTCCGCGTCACCCGAGAACCCAAAATCGCCGCACGAATCACCCGCCACGACACCAACGTCTCACTCCCCTCCCATCCCCGCGCCAGATGATACGCCAACGCGTCCTCACCCTGATCCAACAAGCGCCAGACCTTATAACCCGGCTCCAATTCCTCGCTGGCATCCAACGCTTCCGATATTTCTTCCATCTCCGACGGCCGCAAATCCTCCACAACCGCCGCACGCGCACGCATCACCTTCGGCGCTTCAACAGCCGTACTCTCAGACCCATCAAACCCGTCATCCCGGTTTTCTACCGATCCCTTCTCAATTTCCTCGATCTTCTCAGCCTCAGACGGAGATTTCACCAAAAACGAAGCGATCCCCAGCGACTTCAAATCCGCCGACCAGCCCTTTTCCTCTGCACCCTGATGCTCATTCAAAAACGCCTGATAATCCGACGCCTCACGCTCGATTTTCTCCATCCGCCGACGTTTCGCTTCCTCCAACGACACGCGTTTTCTTCTCGTCCCCTTCACCTGCTTTTCTGCCAATTTCTCCACCGGCTTTTTTGCAGATTTTTTCGCAATCGGTGCATCTACCAGCGTAACACCAGACGTCCCCAACACATCCTCAACCACCGGCTCATCAACGATCTTTTGTTCAACAACCTCCTCACCAACAACAACTTCCTCAGCAATATCAGCAACTTCTACCGCAACACCTTCAACCACCAACGCGTCAACAATTTCTTCATCAACAGCACCCTCAACCGTCTCCACGCGAAAAACACCACGCGTCGCCAGCGCATACGCTGTCATCTCCCCAAAACTCTCCGCCACCGTCTTTTTCAAGAGAAACTCCTGATCAATCGGCAACTTTCCTCGCCCCTCAACGAGCCCAACAACGGCTTCCAACCCCTCAAGCCCCACAACAGCGCGCCCATCCGCCTGCAACGCCTTTTCCACCGCCAAAGCATGCTCGAGCACCGGCGCAATATACTCGAAAAACTTCGCATCGACCGTTTCCGAAACGATGTCCCGACACCTTTTCACAACCCGCAATGCTCGACTTTCCGCCAGATAACGTCGAACCGCATCCTCCAGCTCGGTCAGCGAAAACAGCTCGCCGTCAGACCCCGAACCGCCCCGCAGCACCTCGGCAAACGACTGCTCCACATTGCCAATTTGCGCGACAAGATCCTGGCCCGGCAAACGACCGTTCGCATCAATGGCGTCCGCAGCTTCCCGCAACGCATTTGCCAATTCCCCGAGATCACCACGTAATTCCGCCAGACGCTTTTGCATAGAAGTCATGATTCTGCACCCATCAGAAAACCATCCCTAGTCAGCGCATTTGCCCCGACAACAATCCTTCACATTAGACAAACCCAGTATTGTCCGCCCGTTCCCGATTGGCAAGCACTCCGTTGAATCCACCAGGACTTCACAATTCCCAAAACAAAAAACCGCCACGACTCATCAGTCGTAACGGTTTTTATTCTTAGCCACACACCTCAAATACTTCTCAGCGCGACTGCTCCAGGCATTTTGTGAAATCCGAACTAAACGTCGCAGCACTCTTGCATGCCCGAATAATCGGCGCAGCCGGCTTACGATACGTCGACGTTATCTGCATGCACTGTTTCATTTCCGAACCAAACGTCGTCGACTGCCCACAAGCCTCAATCACCGGCGCCGCTTCCTGCCGAAACCCCGACGCATTATCCAGACACGAACTCATATCCGAACCAAATGTACTGTGCTGACCACACGCACGAATAATCGAGACTTCCTCATACGCCGGCAACCGAGCCGCCTTCGTCATACATTCGCTCAACCCATGTCGATACTGACCACAGGCATTGATGATCGCCACCTGCTGCCCGCGCAAATGCTTCGCATCGGCAAGACATCTGTCGAAATCACTCGAAAACGTCGAGCTTTGCTTGCACGCATTGATAATATCCACCTGTGAATCTTCACGCGGATGATGCGGACGCTCCGGGCGATGCGGCGGATGATGAGGGCGCGCAGGTTCTACCGGATGCGATGGACGTGATGGACGCGATGGACGCGCAGGTTCTACCGGACGCGACGGTTCCGCTGGACGCGATGGACGCGACGGACGTGTCGGTTGCGACACCTCAACCACCCGAACACCTACCCGAATCTCCTCGCCTTTTTGCTGACCAAAACGCAAGGTTCCGATGCGATTTTGTCCCTTCGCACTAACAACCCGAATCCCCACATCACGGTTACGAGAATTTTCCGGCACCCGCTGAAACACAACCTTTCCGCTGTTTCTGCTCAGCGTATATCCCGCAAAATGAGAATAGCTCGCATTTCGTCCTTGCCCCGGCAAATACAGATCCAGGCGAGGCTCAATTTTCGCTTTTTCAAGCGCATTCCAGTCATTGCGATCAATCGTATAATCGACCGTCAACCGACTTCCGTCCTGAACCACAGCCAGCCGCTCAAACCGCAACCCGACCTTATTGCTAGTCGGCCGCGCCTCAACCTGCGCAACACCCACAAAACTAACGGCCACTACGGCCAACATCACCACCAGAGAAATCGTCGATTGAAACAACCGGTCGAACATTTGAGCAGACATTTTGCACTCCATTCATATTGGTAAAGCGTGCCCGTCA
>JBEBSM010000140.1:0-8929 GCA_040394315.1 Lujinxingia vulgaris | reverse complement strand
GAGCGCGCAATTGAACTTCATGGTGATATGGAGCTGGTTGGCGTGTTTTCGCGGCGTGATCCTTCGCAGATTACTACGGTTTACGAGAAGACTCGCGCGTATTCGATGGAAGATCTGGCACAATTTCGTGCGCGGATCGACGTATTGATCTTGTGTGGCAGCTCCAGAGATGATTTGCCGGAGCAGGGACCTCAA
This sequence comes from Lujinxingia vulgaris, assembly GCA_040394315.1. Classification (GTDB taxonomy): domain Bacteria; phylum Myxococcota_A; class Bradymonadia; order Bradymonadales; family Bradymonadaceae; genus JACCWM01. The sequence continues at coordinate 8,734 of JBEBSM010000140.1, read as the reverse complement.
TTGGCGGCGTTGTTTAATACGGTCGATAGTTTCGATACGCATGCCAAGGTCCCGGAGTATTTTGAGGCTGTAGATTCGGCGGCAAAACCGGCGGGTAAGACTGCGATTATTTCGGTGGGGTGGGATCCGGGATTGTTTTCGATCCAACGGCTGATGGGAGAGAGCATTTTGCCGGGCGGTGCGACGTACACGTTCTGGGGGCGTCGGTTCAGTACACAATTCCGAGCGAAGAGGCGATGCAGCGTGTACGGTCAGGCGAGCAGCCGGAATTGACGACGCGTGAGATGCATCGGCGTGCGTGTTTTGTGGTGTTGGAGGACGGTGCGGACGCAAAAGCGATTGAGCAGGCGATCGTGACGATGCCGGATTATTTTGCGGATTACGATACGAGCGTTGAGTTTATTACGCAGGAAGTTCTGGATCGTGATCATGGGACGATGCCACATGGTGGATTTGTGATTCACAGCGCAAAAACCAGTGAACATACGCAATCGGTGGTGGAATTTGGGCTTCAGCTTGGCAGCAACGCAGAATTTACGGCGGCCGTTCTGGTGGCGTATGCGCGGGCTGCGCATCGGTTGAATCGCCAGGGAGTGATCGGGGCGCAGAGTGTTCTGGATGTTGCGCCGGGATTGTTGTCGGCAAAAAGTGCGGCCGAATTGCGAAAAGAGTTGTTGTGATATTTTGGTCGTTGGGGGGCGGCCGCGCAATTGATGGGCGTAAAATACGCATGTTGATGAACTACGATAGAGTAGACTACTCTTGGTGATGTAAAAACAGATCGTCGTAGTGCTTTATGATTCTCCATCCAGTAGCGTCGTGCAAATCACCCAATCAGGAGCTGGACAATGAAGAGCAATTTGCAAAATCCGAAACGACTTCGTCTGGCTTTATTTGCACGCTCAATTTTTATGGTTGTTTTGCTGCTCACGATTTCTGGATGCGAATGTTGTCTTGAATTCGGTAATGAGTCTGGAGACGAAACCATTGGTGATTTCGAGGCGAACAATCTGGGGGGAGGCGATGCTGGTGGGTGGGGTGATGTATCGGTGTCTGGCGATTCCGGCCATCCAGGGGGCGTAGACGCTCAGGTTGGGTCGGGTGAGGGGGAAGAGTCTGATTCTGGGGCATCTGCAGATGTTGCTGAGGATGTGTTTGAGTCGAAAGATACTGCCGTTGAGCCTGAAAAAGATACGGGTATGGTGGCGGATGTTGGTGCAGATTCGGGACCGGGCGGGCCGGTTGATGAGGAGTGTACGAATCCATTCGGAATCGAAATTCTTGCGCTGGTGAATGCTGCGCGTGCAGACAATGGTAAAGGCGCGTTGCGTTGTGATCCGTTGTTGACGCGGTCGGCGCGTTTGCATGCGGAAGACATGTGCGCGCAGAATTATTTCTCGCACACCTCATTGGACGGGCGCACTATGGGAGACCGGATACGGGCTGAGGGGACTGTTTTTCGTGCGGCCGGGGAAAATATCGCGAAGGGGCAGCAATCTTCGCAGGCGGCGCATACGAGCTGGATGAATAGTCCGGGGCATCGTGCCAATATCTTGAGTAGTAAATATGATCGGCTGGGAGTGGGTCACGCTCAATGCGCAAACGGTCGTTATTGGGTTCAGAACTTTGCGGGGTGACGGGAGATAACGTATTTATAAAAAACGCTTACAGGGAACGCTGCGAGCTATTCATAATGCCCCATTCGTAAACAGCAGTCCGTGCGTACAGTGGGGCATTTTTGTGTGAAGGGGTGACGTCTAAGGGGGGTGGGCGCCGCGGGGAATTTGGGATGTTGCGCGTTAGCTGTGTTTTATGGTGCGTTATTAGTTTTTATTTGTCTTCGAGAGTGGGCGGGCTGGTGAAGATTCGTCCGCTGCGGCGGCGGACTTCAAGCTCTTTTTCCCAATTTTCGCGCTCAATGGACTTATTTTCGGCGTTTTGGGTGATGCCGGCAGCTATCGCGCTATCGAAATCTTCCATGAAAGTTTCCACTCCGGATTTGGTGGGCCAGGTTCCGTCGTCGTTGCGGAAGACCAGGCGGCCGTCGTCGAGGTATTTCATGCGGCCAGCTTCGATTTCTTCTTCGATATCAACGTCTACTGGTTCTGCGTTGGCGAGTGCGCCGATCATGCTGCGGGTTTCTTCGCCGATGTCGTACTCGTTTTCGCTGATGAAGCTTGCGTCGTGGGCTTTGAAAACATGCTTGGTGACCAGCGTATTGTTAGCTCCAGTGCTGGACATGCTAATCGTGTAGGTCGTGACGTTTGAAAGGTGCTCGTTGAAGTGATTGAGCGAGTAGCCGAATGTGAATAGACCGATGGGTAAGCCGATAAGTGCAATTGCGGCTGTGATAACCGGTGCGCGCACGGTCCAGGTACTTGTGGCGTGTGAGGTGAGCCACAAAACGATGCCAATGGCGCCTATGATGGTGGTGAAGGGAGCCATCAGGATGTCTTCGTAGAACATTTCGAACTGAATCCAGGCCGCGATGGTTGGGAGAATCCATGCGGCGATGGCGATAAATAACCAATAGATGGGGAGCTTGCGGGTATTTTCCAAAATACCGGCGTCGCCGCGCCGTTTGATGGAGACGGTGTGCAGGAGCGCGGCCATGAGGATAAATCCACTGCCGACGGCGATGCCCAGGAGTGAGCCGCCTATTGGTTCAGCGTCGCGGATATCCAAAATCACTTTGCGAGACGCAAGGGTGAGAAAAATGGAGCCGAAAATATAGGTTAATAGATAGATTACGCCCATTACGCAGCCTTGGAGGTGATATGAGTATGGTTCGAAGTGCATTCGGTAACTGGTTACGGTTTACAGGAGTGGGATGGATTCGTCTATTCTGGCGCGGTGCGATTGAAGTTGCAGAGTTTGGCGTGCCGTCCTAATGATTGAGCTGTGCATGAAAAGTAGATTCTTTGGTCCGTCGAAAGGTATGGAGTGCTGCGTGAACAGCTTTGGGATGCCCGGTTTACCTGGTTGCTATACGGTTTGCTTGCGATTGTGATGGCGTATTCGTGGATGTCGCCGCAGATTGAGGCGCCCAATGAGCGGACGCGGATTTATCTGTCGCTTTCGATGCTGGAATCGGGGTCGTTTCAGGTTGATGAGCAGGTTAAAGCCTTCGGGAAACCTTTCGATATTTAGGAGCGGGCGGGGCATTTTTATACGGACAAGGCGCCGGGAAGTAGTGTGCTTGGTCTGCCGTTTATTGCTGCCTACAAGGTTTTTGGCGGTGATATGGGTTCGATTGAGAAAATGACGAATTTTACGCGCACTTTTATGATGGTGCCGTTGTCGTTGCTGACGCTTTTCTTGATTCGCTTTCTGATGGTGCGGCTTGGGGTTGCGGCTGTGATTGCGGATCGCTCGGTCGTGGCTTTTGCGCTGGGGACAAGTTTTTTGCATTATGGGGCAGTAATTTTTGGCCATGCGCTGGTTACGCTGCTGTCGGTGGGGGCGGCTGCGGCGATGTGGAAAGCGGTTGATAACGCTGGTGAAACGCAGAATGTTGGTGAGCGTAAAAGGCTGTTGTGGATTACGCTGGCGGGGTTTTGCGCGGGCATGGCGTTTGCGGTTGAGTATCAGGCGGTTGTTGTCTTCATCGGGCTGTTTCTGGGCTTTTTGATGGTCGCGGAAAACCGGAATATTAAGGCGGTTGTGGCGCTGGGGTTGGGGACAGTTGGGCCGGTTGCAGGCGCGCTCTGGTATAATTTCGCAGCGTTCGGCAATCCGCTGGCGACGAGCTACGACAATCTGCATCACAAGGCGTCGCAGAGTAATCATGACCATGGTTTTTTTGGGATTGAACTGCCGTCGGTGGACACGCTTTACGGGCTTTTGATTAGTCCTGCGCGTGGGCTTTTGGTGTGTGCGCCGTTTGTGTTGCTGGGAATTGCAGGCCTGGTGTTGTTATGGAAACGCTCGCGGTGGCTGGCCGTATATTGCGGCGTTACGATTGTGTTTTATCTGTTGATGGTGGCCGGCGGGAAAGATTTTTGGTTCGGCGGCTGGAGCTTTGGGCCGCGTTTGCTTGTTCCGATGTTTGGGCTGGCGGCGCTTGGCGGTGCGCTTGTTTTTGAGAAGATCGAAGCACATGGTGGCGTGAGCGCGGGGGCGTTGGGTGGCGTGCTCGTGGCGGCGATTGTTTATAATGTGTTCGTGTTTTCGATGTTTCCGGAATTGCCGTTTGAGTATTCGTCGCCGTTCAGGAGTGTGGCGATTCCGCTGGCGGCGTTGGGTGCGCCGTCGCCGAATCTGGGGATGACTTTGCTGGGCTTGTCGGGGCTGTGGTCGCTTTTTCCGCTATTGTTAATCGTGGTTGGGTTTTGTGTGTATCTGGTGTGGCCATTGATGGTGCGGCCGGGTCAACGGGTAGCTGTGGTGGTGGGCATGGTCCTTGCTGCGAGCGTGTTTTTTGTGTTTGTGGGTGGTTATCCGGAGAAGAATTCGGTGGAGAATGCGAAGAAGTTTGTGGGGTGGATTTCGACGCTGCGGGTTGAGACGAAGTAGAGGAGTTGTTGGGGTTGGGGGAGTATTGGGGTTGGGGGAAAGCACGGCAAAGGCACACCAAGGACCTCGCGCGAAGACGCGAAGTACGCGAAGGCGCGCGAAGGAAAAGCTAAAGGAAAGGCAAAGGGCAAGGATGGCTAAGGAACGGTGAAGGAATTTTGGGCGGGGATCCGTTTCAGAGATTGTTGCCTTGTCACAAATGTGCGGGAAATTGGGGTGAACTGTGGTCATATCGAGCAGGTTCGTCATTAAGCCGAGCGACCCCAGCGTGCTTGCCACGCTGGTGAGCACGCTGGGGTCTTTAAGATCAGCGCAAGCTTACTTAGCTTCCCAAACTGATTCACCGGTGTGGCAAGCACACCGGGGTCTTTAAGAGCAGCGCAAGCTTACTTAGCTTCCCAAACTGATTCACCGGTGTGGGTTTGGTGGCTTGTGTGAAGGTGGAAAGCGCGATTGCGTGTGCGCGTTTCTGTGTGTTATTTGAAGAACTTCGGCAGTTTGTTCGTGATTTCGGTGCATTGTTTTTCGGAAATAAAGAGGAAGTAGTTATGGTGAAGTTGTTGCGTGTTTTGTGTTTGTTGGGGTTGGTTGGATCGTTGAGCGTTGGTTGTTCGAGTGATCCGGAGCCAAAGGTTGAGGTTGAGGCGGATGTTTCGGTTGGGGTGGATGTTGCGGAAGGGACGGACGTCGCGGTGCAAGCCGACGCGGTTGAAGGACAGGATACTGCGCTTGAAACGGATGCTGTTGAAGAGACGGATGCTGTTGAAGAGACAGATGCTGTTGAAGAAACGGATGCTGTTGAAGAGACGGATGCTGTTGAAGAGACAGATGCTGTTGACACGCCGGTTGTCGATTGTGATGCGGAAGGAATGGTTGAATGGACGTCGGGGCGGGCGAGTGCTTCGGTTGCGACGCCTGATAAGTATGAGTTTGTGGTGAAGGCAGGCGATCCGTTTTGTGCGGTGTTGACGAACGAAAAGAGCAATCCAGGTTGGGCGGTTGCGATTGGTAATGGTTCGTTTGGGAGTGAATATTGCGAGGGCGTTGAGGAATGTGAGTTTTTGGTTCGTGATGGCGATGACAAGGTCGTTGTAACGGTAACGACGGAAGTTATTGGTTTTTATGAGTTAAAGGTGAAGTACATTCCGAACGATCTGTAAGAGACAAGGAGTCGGGCGATGACGAAGCGGTATGATTTTCGGGGACGTACGGTGGTTGTGACGGGGGCATCGCTTGGTGTTGGGCGAGCTTGTGTGGAGGCTTTTCATGCGGCGGGGGCGAATGTTGTGTTGATGGCGCGTCGTGCGGGGCCGCTTGAGGAGGCAGCGCGTGGGTTGGAGCGGTCGATGTGTTTGGCGGTCGATGTGACGGATGTTGCTGCGGTCGCGGCGGGACTTCAAGATGTGGTTGAACGTTTTGGGGGAATCGACGGGCTTGTCAATAATGCGGGGGCGCATGTTCGGGGGCCGGTTGAGGAGCGGACGGCGGACGAAATCGGGATGATGGTGGACGTGAATCTGCGGGCGCCGCTGGTTTTGAGTCGGATGGTGTTGCCTTATCTGAAGCAGGGCAAGGGCGGATTTATTGTGAATGTGGCGAGCCTGGCGGGGAAGGTGCCGTTGGATCGGGCGGCGACGTATTCGGCTACGAAGTTTGGTTTGCGGGCGTTTACGTATGCGATGGCCGAGGAAATGCGGGGCTCGAATGTGACGGTGAGTGTGGTGAGTCCGGGGCCGATCGATACGGGTTTTATTATGGATGAGATCGATTCGGTTGAGGATATTGTATTCAGTCAGACGATGTGTACGGCGGAAGATGTGGCGGAGATGATTCTGGCGTGTGCGGATGATGGGAAGGTGGAGCGGGAGTTTCCGGCGGCGGGGGCAAAGGTTGCGACGCTGGGGTATTTGTTTCCAGCGTTGCGTAGGAAGTTGAAGCCTTTGTTGAGTAAGAAGGGGCGGCGGGTGAAGGATAAGTTGCGGAGGGAGCGTAAGGAGTAGGGTGGGGTGCAGGGGGATTAAAGGTTTTGGGAGCGTAGCTCGGCTTTTTCCCACATGCGGATGTAGGCTTCGGCGGAGCGGAAGACGGGTTCGAGTTGTTGGTCGGTGATGCCGTCGCGGCGGACGTCTTCGATGAGTTCGGGGAGCAGACCGATGTGGACGAGGCCTTCGGTGTTGAAGTCGAGGATGCGGTTGGCGATGCGCGGTTGGGTGAAGGTGACGTCGCCTGAATAGCTTTTGAAGGGATAGGTGATGGGGTTTTGTTGGGGTGTGGGGCAGACGGTGTTTGGGCCGAATCGCGGGCCAGGGGCGCCGGCGAATCCGTTTAAGTCGAAGCCGAAGCCGCCTTCGGCGGGGTAGCCGCCGGCGGTGCGGATGAGGGCGAGGCGGTTTTCGAGGCCGGTTAAGCGTGTGGCGAGTTGGTCGGGTTGGTCGCAGGCTTCGAAGTTGAATTTGGAGACGCCGCCGATTTTGTAGAGTTCGCCTCGGTTGTTGTTGCCGTGGGTGCCGACGCCTGGATAATCGTTGGTTTTGAGGATTTCGAAGGCGCGTTCGTAGCCTCGGCGTGGGAAGTGATCGATTTCGATGATCATGCCGCGTTTCATGAGCTCTTTTAATAAAAATTCGCCTCGGTCGGTGATGCCGGCGTTCTGGCAGTAGTCGCCGATGAGTGCGCCTTCGCCGAATTGTGAGGCGTAGGGGAGCAGGGCTTTTAGCGGGTTTTTGGCGAATCCGCTCATGTTGTTGGGGGCGGGTGCGAAGTAGTCCTGGCGCGGTTGGTTGATGCCGCCGAAGGCGACGTTGCCTTTGTCGAAAATGGTGGGGATGTCGGGGCAATCCTGGGTGAAGTTGGACCAGTGGCTGGGTTCGATGATGTCGCGGTGGCCGTCGCCGGCGGAAAATCCGTTGTCGTGTTTGTGGACGGGGAAAATCGCGCGGACGCCTTTGGCGTGGTAGCGGTCGAGGGCGTCGATGACGTCTTGTTCGGTGCAGCGGGTTTTGCCGTCGGGTGGGGTCAGGTAGCAGTCGAACAGGTTGGAGACTTCGATGCCGAGGAGGACGGCCATTTTGCCGTCGTTGATGATTTGGCGCGCCTGTTCGGGGGATTCGACGATGCGGAACCAGCCTTTGCCGGGGCCGCCGTGCTGGGCGTCGATGTAGCGTTCGAGGTTGCGGACTTCGGTGAGCTGGCGGTCGATGGCGACCATGTCATTGCAGTCGTAGCGAACGGATTGCATGCCGCCGCCGACGAGTAGGTGGCAGATGATTTCGTTGCTGGTGGCGTGTTGGACGACGAGGCGGAGGCCGGCTAAGTAGGCGCGCTCGATCCATTTATAGTACTGGGTCTGGTGGGTGGAGCTTGTGGGCGCGTTTGGCCAGCCGGTGAAGTCGGGGTAGCCGGCGGTGTGGTGGTTGAATTCAGGGGTTTTCTTGTTGACGATCGTTTTGACGAGCGCATCCGAATCGAGTTGGCCGTCGTGGTCAAAGCCGTAGCCGAAGAGATCTGCGCGGCCTTCTTCGCCGTGGAAGGGTTCGCAGGAACTCAGGGCGTGTTCAACGCCGAGTGGGTGAAATGGTGATCCGTGGAAGATGCTGCCGCCGCCAAAACCGAAGTTGGATAGGATGTGGGAGTGGGTGTCGGCGATTCCCCACACCGAACCATCCTCAAATTCTTTTGATAATTCTGGTTGTTTTGATTCTGGTTCGGCGTCGAGAGTGAGTTCGGGGAATTCGGCGCAGTTTTCGGTGGGGTAGAATGTGATGACTGCGGCGTTTTCGGGGTTATCGGAAAGGCCGGTGGTGGTGAGGAGGTGGCTGGATTTTAGGTGGCGGAGTTGGAATCGGGTGTTGTCGGTTGGGTGGAGTTCGAGTTGCCACTGCGCGCCTGGCAGGTAGGTATCGTCGAGTAAGAGGATGTCGGAGAGTAGCTCGGATTTGCGGGTGAAGGTTGTGTCTTCGACGACAAGGTAGTGTTGGTCGTGGTCGTATAATAGGTAGGTACCGAGGTCAGAGGCTTTGAGGGAAAATCGGGATGCTTCGGCTGGTTTGGTGGTGGAAAAGGCGAAGGATTGGCCGTCGTCGGTGGCGGTTAAGAAGTGTGCGGTGATGGCGTTGGGGGCGGCGGCGTCGAGGGTGTAGCAGCCGTTTGCGAAAGCGTAGATGCCGTCGTTGTGTGGGGCGGCTTCGCGTTGCATGTTTTCGGAGGCGTCGTTGCAGGC
>JBEBSM010000139.1:0-8984 GCA_040394315.1 Lujinxingia vulgaris | reverse complement strand
TGATGAACGCCCGCTCACCGTATTAGCTTCTCGACCGTTTCTCGATTTGTTCTAGGCGGAACACTCCAATAAATCGATATGAATTCATCATCATAACGTTAGAATGATACGTCGCTGACAAACAACAAAAAAAGACCGACAAATTGTCGGTCTTTTCAGTTTCGGTTCAAAGAAAGCCTAACGTCCAAGCTCCGCCAACTTTTCGTTCGCAGCCTGGAGAAGTTCCGAATTGAGCGAGATCCCCGGATCGGACAACAGTTGATTGAGTGTCGCACGAGCGGCCGCACGCTGCCCCAGATCTGCCTCGCACAAGGCAATGTGATAGCGCGCAACGGGTGCCGCGTCGGGATCATCAATCGCCTGTTTGAATTCTTCGAGCGCTTCTTTTACCAGGCCGATATCACGGTAAGAAACACCCAACTCCAGATTCGAGTTATTGCTCGCGCCGAGCCTGGCCAGTGGCTCCAGACTCTCGTCGAACGCGTCCGTGGTATGAAACGGATTTACGAATTTTTGTGAAAGGCTATGTCGTCCAAAAGTACTATCGTTCATGCTGAAGCCGGAGCGAATTGTCTCGACTTGCATACGACGTGCTTCAACGCCGCTGTGACTGGGATTTTCTTTCGCAAACTGTTGGAGCGCTTCGTCGGCCGGATCGGTAAGTCCTTGCTGAATAAAGAAATCCACGTCCGCCAGTTCGCCGGCCGGATCGTCGGCGCCAGGATTCACAGCCTGCTCGCTATCCAAGAAGTCGCCAAACAGGTCGTCAAAGATATCTTCAGCATCCAGCTCACCGAAAACCATATCGATGACCGCCGCCTCACCCGCTTCACTCGCTTCGGATCCAACATCTTCCAGCGCGGAAAGCTCAACGTCATTCAGATCCGCAAACTCATCGATATCCATGTCGACGAAGTCTGAATTGTCGTCGAACATCAGATCCGCGTCGCTCATAACCTTCGACGAACCGGATTGAAACACCACGAGCTCAGGCTCGTCATCTGGCTCAAGAAAAGTAATTTCGCTGCCCAGGTCGCCGTGCGAGTCGCCGTCAAGATCGCTGGCATGAAGTTCACCGAGATCTTCCGTGTGCGGCTCATCATCCAGCTCAATATTCAGGCGCCGCGCTTCATCGTAAACCAACTTTGGATCACGGGCGATTGTGAGCGCGCGCATCAAATATTCGCGTGACCGCTCCGTGCTGGTGCGTGTGATCCGCGCCAACGTCAAAAGCTGTTGTTCAGCCTTCGCGTGTGCATGCATCGCTTCGTGAAGGGCTAGCATTTGTTCATTTGCGACAATGGAATCAGGTGCGCGATCGAGAACGCCACTGATCACCACGGTTGCTTTGTCGTACAGCCCGTATTTCAGGAAAACCTGACATTCCGTAAGCAATTGGCTTACTTCCGATTCACTGAGCGAATCATTCCACGCGTCTGAATTCGCAACATCAATCGACGACATGTCGCCCAGCGCCGGTGCGTCGATCATTTCAATTTCCTGAAATTCGACAGAACTCTCGCTTGCAACACTTAAAAACTCCAGATCGTCCACGACATCAAAGGTTTCGACAACCGGGAGCTTCGGCGGCCGCGCCGTTGTCGGCACAGCGCTGGGTGGTCGAATGTTTGCCGATGAACCAGGCATCGCCGGACGTTTTCCCGAATGTTCTGGAACCCTGGATTGCACGGTTTTTTCAGGCGGTGCAGCGTCCGGAATCAAAAACAAATCGTCATCGCCGTCCAAAAACTCAACGCTGGCCAGCGCGTCCTTGGTTTCGCGAAGGTGAGCCGAGGCCGCGCGCGAACTCGACGTCTGCGGAGAGCCTGTTAACCTGTCGGAATGCTCGACGCTGGGAACCTGCGATGGCCTGCGCGTCGGCGAGCCAGTCGTCGAACCAACAGCGCGACGTGCCGCACGGTTTTCAGGATCGAGGCGCAAAATACGCCGATACATGTCCTGCACGCGACTTTCCTGATTTTGTTCACGATACAAACCAACCAGTTCTTCGTAAACCATCACGGCTTTGCCCGTACGCTCCAGACGCTCAAAAGTCTGGCCCAGCAATTCCAGTGTTTCAATATCGCCCGGCAGCTCTTTAAAACAGACCTGAAGATGACGCAGCGCACGCGCTTCTTCGTTTCGCCCCAGATAAATATGAATCACGCGTTTTCGTGAAACGTAATCCACCGGATCCAGGAACAATATCCGCTCAATTACCTGGACGAGTTCATCGAGTCGTCCTTCCTGCTCCAGCAAATCTGCCGATGCGCGGAAAAGCTCCAGCGCACGGTCAATCAAGTTGTCCTTGGCATAGCGCTCAGCGAGTTGAATGCGCAGGCCGACGTCCTCTGGATCGATCTCGATCATCGCTTCGAGAACAGATCGCTGACGCGCCATATCCCCGCGTTCTTTATAGATTTTTTGCGCCTGATAGTACGCACGAACGGCATCTTTGAGTCGCCCGAGCATGTGATATGCGCGTCCGATAGCCTCATGCAAATCGGCCTGAGTTTCATCGAGACGCAGCGCCTGGCGGTACACAGCCAGCGCCTTTTCATACATATCTTGCTGCGCGTAATGACCGGCAACCGAGCGATACGCATCAAGCGCTTCGCGTTTGCGCTCAAGCTTAACGTAAATATCAGCGCATTTTAACTGGCTACGGGCATCTTTTGGATCGTCCTCAACCAACAAAAGATATTCTTTGAGGGCACGATCCCAATGGCCTCGCCGGATATGACGTTGCGCTGTTTCCTCTACTTTAATGCGATTAATTGCCACGAAGGTAACCTGTTGGGGTCAAACGAAGCCAGGAAGGCACAAGTGGAGAAACGTCGCCACAGTCCATATTGGACGTTCACAAGATGCTGGCTGAAAGAGGCGCTTCCCCATAAGCTGATATTATATCAGGAAGCGCGCTAAATGTATCTCATCAAACACGCCTTGAGCGCGCCTCATTTCAGCTATTTGTATTTCAATTATTTATTGACGCGCTCAACATACTCACCGGTACGCGTATCGACGCGCACCAATTCATCGCGCTCAAGGTAGAGCGGAACGGTGATCACATGGCCGGTTTCAAGCGTTGCTGGCTTGGTTGCACCTTGCGCCGTATCGCCGCGAAAGCCTGGCTCGGTGGCCGTAACAATCAGTTCAACAAAGGTCGGCGGTTCAACCGTGATTGCACGATTGTTGTGAAAAAGAACGTCAACCGGAAGATTGTCCTTCAAATACGGGAGAACCGCATCCAGCGAACCTTCTTCAATGCGGATCTGCTCATACGTCGTCGTATCCATAAAGACGTAGTGATTCTCGTCTTTATACAGATACTCCATCGAGCGCGATTCAAGATTCGGCGTATTTACCTTGTCGCCCGAGCGATAAGTTTCGTCGAGAACACGGCCCGTCGTCAGGCTTTTGATGCGTGTTTTCACAAACGCAACGCCCTTGCCCGGCTTCACATGCTGAACGTCAACGATCACAAAAGGCTCACCGTCGATTTCAATCTTGGTATTTTTACGAAACTCTGTGGTGCTGATCATCGATCTAAACTCTCGTGTAAAAAGGCCGGTTGCATAAACCGGCCTATGATTCCTCAACAACATCCGCAGCTCTGACAAATGAGCTTGCGGACGCGATTGAAACTGTCAACATTTCCAGCCATTTACTGTCAAAAAAAGCAAATTCTTAACGCATCTCTTTTTCGACAAATGGCGATATCAAACGAAGCATGGTTTGACCGCGCTGAACATCCGCGTCGACCGACAAGGCGAGTATCAACAGATATTCATCTGCTACGACGCGCGCAAGTGCTGTCACCATACCCGTCGTAATACTAACTTCGTGTACTTCGCCGACATCGTAAACCTGCAGACGGCGAAATTTGCCGAGAAGATTACTCAACTCAACCGCAATCGCGCTCATCTGAGGTAATTCTTGCTCGCGGTACACGCTATCAATCGGAATTCCGTCAAAACCGATCAACAGGCATCCGATGGAGCCTTCGACGTTGTTGACCACGCTGGCCAACTTTTGTTTGAACATGAAACCTCCACTTCTCGTGAATTTACTCTCGAGCGCGACATGAAACTCGAATTTCACTTTTCATATATAATAGGCTGACGGTCAAGGCAACGCGCACGATCAACCCATGTTAGCCCAGATTCTCACAACAAGCGCGCTACACGCACCCGATTGTGCGCATTTTTCGACAGTCTTTGACAGCCCCGCCCGCGCCAATAACACATCCTTTCACGACAGATTCGACATCTCCGACATCTCCGGAGCCACCACGGCCTTTCGATTCAAACAACATTGCTTGTATTTACGACCACTTGCACACGGACACGGATCGTTACGTCCGACCTGCACTTCATTCACAAAAGGCTCGCAGCGGTGCTTCTCGATTATCTGCGAATTCAACAATTCCATCCCCCTTTCCGCATGCGATGGCCCCACCGCCAACAACGTATCATTCAAACTTCGCGGCAAGAACAGATCGCCCAGTTTTGCTTTCGCCAGCCAGGGAAAACAGGCAAACATCCCCACAAGTGCTTCGTCGTGCGCATTAAAATACGATGGAAACGTGATCGCCAGCGTGCGCAACAAAGATTCCGGCACATCCGAGATATTTTCATAATAATAGGGATGATTAGGCGATAGACTCTGCCGAGTTCGTTTGTACATGATTTCGCCTATCTTATATTGCGCATCATAAAACGGTTGCACGTCATCGTTGATAAGCGCAAACGCACAGTCAATCGCAAAACCGATATCCGAAAAAACACCGTGCTCCCTGCTAATCTTTTCCAGGTGTGCTGCGACCCGCTCACGCAACTCCGGATGACGAAGCGCTGCAATCGTCAGCGAGGCCACATTGCCAATCACATCCTCACGTCGCCGAAGCTGGTGCAGATGACTTTCATAAAGCCCGACAACCGCCACACCACGCATGCCCACGCCCCACAAACTTCGCAGCGCAAGCCCGGAGTGCCCTTCTAAAAATGACACCGTATGCGCCGGCCCCAACTGATCGCTATCCGTATAATACATGCTCATCAACGAATGCTCGCCGCCTGCCGCCACAATCGCATGACACGTTGCGATGCTCCACACACCCGTCCAATGCGTCATCGCCGCTTCCGTCGCAAATCGTTTCGTATCGCCTGCCCGACCGCGCAGTTTTCGACTCAATTGAATCGCCCGAATCAACTTGTTTCGTTCCTTCGCGATCATTTGCGACATCGTCAGAATATGCTCGATAAAATCCATCTGAAGCGCAGGTAAGATCGCTACGGTTTGCTCAACATCCTCACGACAAACGAGCTGCCCATTTCCGATGATCCGACTCAACAATCGCGTCGTACTCCCCGTCTTTTTCAGCTGATTGTAACGCTCCACCGCCTCCGAAAACTCTTCCGAAAACGTTCGCCGCGACTCGAGCAACTCACGCTTCACAACCCGCAGGCCCCGGGGCTTCATTTTATCGCCAAGGCACGTCACAAAACCGCCATCAACCGCAACCACAACATACGGCCCCGCCCCATCATCCCCGAGCGCCAACGCCGCGCGCTCCTCTCCATACACGCCCGAAAACTCCGCCATCAACAGCTTCACAAGACGCGGATTCCGATACAATTCAAGCGCAAAATCAGCGTGTGCCATCGACACTCGCTCCAAACGACTCAAGAAATGCACGCTGTGGCTCATCTGATCCTCTTCTTTAAAGATACTTCTTTATAAAGAGGCTTCGTTCCCACGATACGGCTATAAGGTGCGAAGCACGATTATGATTATCGACCCGCAAGATTAGTAGCTTTATCACGCTGCTGCAAGCCTACTCCCCCAACTGTTTATATTATTCCAAAGTCACGTCGCGGCGACCTCACGACATTCCCACCCGACACACATTGCTGGCTAAGATTTCAGCGCGATTCACAGCGCTACTTGCAGCCATGCCAGCCACTTGGTAAACGCCATGCAATCCGATGCTTTCCACGGTGGTTTTCGTCGCATCGTTCGCTCCAAACCAACCTATATTTCCCCGAGTTTTTCAATGGAAATCCGACCCGAATCGCTGTTGCATGTCGCGCGTTTAGCCAAAATCCGGCTCAATGAACAAGAAATCGCCGGATTTACCGACAATCTCAATGCTGCACTGCAATCGCTCGATCCGCTTCTGGGTGTGCCCACCGACGGTGTCCCACCAAGCACCCACGCACCCACATTGATGGACGAGCAAGCCGATATAAAATCTGCCCAACAAGATCATCTCCGCGTAGATCTTGTCGAGCAACGCCTCAGCCCAGAAGACATCGTACGCAACGCACCCGACACGCAAGACGGTCACTTCCGCGTGCCTAAAGTCGTGGAGGACTAACCCATGAAACTCAATACACTCTCGCTCGCTGAGCTCAAAAACTGCCTCGAATCCGGCCAGGGAACCGCCGTTGAAGTCGTCAACCAGACCCTCGAAGCCATCCATGCCGCAGCCGACGGAAACTACTTCATCACCGTCGGCGACACCGAAACCCTGGTAAAACAGGCCGAACAAATCGATGCCGCCCGCACATCCGGCTCCACCGACAGCACCCTCACCGGACCACTTGCCGGCGTCCCCATCGCCATCAAAGACAACATCTGCGTACGCGACATCCCCCTCACCGCCGGCAGCCGCATGCTCGCCAAATTCGTCTCGCCCTACGACGCAACCGTCGTTGAACGCCTCAAAAACGCCGGCGCTATCCTCATCGGAAAAACCAATCTCGACGAATTTGCCATGGGCTCGTTCAGCGAAACATCGTTCTTCGGCGTCGTCAAAAACCCACGCGTCGCAGGCGCCACACCCGGCGGCTCTTCCGGCGGATCTGCCGCTGCCGTCGCCGCAGATCTCTGCGCCGCCGCACTCGGCTCCGACACCGGCGGAAGCGTCCGCATGCCCGCCTCCCACACCGGAACCGTCGGCCTCAAACCAACCTACGGCCGCGTCAGCCGCAGCGGCGTTATCGCCTTCGCTTCCAGCATGGATCAAGTCGGCCCGATGGCCAAAACCGTCGAAGACGCCGCCATCCTGCTCGAAATCATCGCCGGCCACGACCCCAAAGACGCCACCAGCTCCACACTTGCTGTCCCCAAATTCCGCGATTTCGCCCTCAACGGCGCAAAAAACGGCATCGAAGGCATGAAAATCGGCATTCCAGCCGAATATTTCGACGAATCCCTCAAAATCGATCCCATCGCCCGCACCCAGATCGAACTCGCCCTCGAACAACTCAAAAACGCCGGCGCAATCCTCGTAGATCTCTCGCTCGCACACGCAGATTTCGCCGCCGCAACCTACCACGTCATCGCCGCCGCCGAAGCGTCCAGCAACCTCGCTCGCTTCGATGGCGTACGCTTTGGACACCGTTCCGAGCACGCAAACAACCTCACTGAACTCTACGAACGCAGCCGCGCCGAAGGCTTCGGCGAAGAAGTAAAACGCCGCATCCTACTCGGCACACTCCTGCTTTCCGAAGGCTACTACGCCAAGTATTTCCAAAAAGCCCAGAAGGTCCGAACACTCATCGCCCGCGATTTCCATCAGGCGTTTCAATCCGTCGACATCATCGCCGCGCCCACGTCGCCCTGCTCCAAATTCTTGCTCAACCGCGATCACTCCGACCCTTCCACATCCCTCAACGCCGACCGAGTCAACGTCGCCGTCAACCTCGCCGGACTCCCCGCAATCAGCGTCCCATGCGGAGATTCTGTCAAAGACCCAAACCTCGCACGCCCCGTTGGCCTGCAATTCATCGCACCCGCTTTCGAAGAAGGCCGCCTCTTTCAGGCCGCCGCGTGTCTCGAAAACCTGCTTAACAAATCCCGGAGTAAGGCATGAGCGTTTACGACAAATACGAAGTCGTCATCGGACTGGAAGTTCACAGCCAGCTTTTGACCGACTCCAAAATCTTCAGCTCCGCATCCACCGCTTTCGGATCTGATCCCAATACACAAGTCGCCGAAGCCGATCTCGGCCTACCCGGCGCACTCCCCGTCCTCAACCGCCGCGCCGTCGAATTCGCCCTGCGCGCAGGCCTCGCACTCGACTGCACCATCAACATGCGCAGCGTTTTCGCCCGCAAAAACTACTTCTACCCAGACCTCCCAACCGGCTACCAACTCAGCCAGGCCGACCTCCCCATCTGCGAAAACGGCCACCTCACACTCCAAGACGACGACGGCCAGGAATTTACCGTCCGCATCAACCGTATTCACATGGAACAAGACGCCGGCAAATCCTCGCACATCGAGAAAAGACCCTTCAGCCTCGTCGACTTGAACCGCGCAGGCGTTCCACTCATCGAAATCGTCACCGAACCCGACATGCGCTCCCCAGACCAGGCCGTTGCCTACCTGAAAGAACTCCACTCCATCGTCGTCTACCTCGGCATCTGCGACGGCAACATGGAAGAAGGCAGTTTCCGCTGCGACGCCAACGTTTCCGTACGCCCACACGGCCAAAAAGAACTCGGCACACGCGCCGAACTCAAAAATATCAACTCCTTCAAATTCGTCAAAGACGCCATCACCTTCGAAGTACGCCGCCAGATCGATCTCATTGAAGCCGGCCAAAAAATCGTCCAAGAAACACGTCTCTACAACGCCAACAAAGGCATCACCTTCAGCATGCGCTCCAAAGAAGACGCCACCGATTACCGCTACTTCCCCGACCCCGATCTCCCCGTACTCGTCATCGACCCCGAACTACTCGCCCGCGTCCGCCAGGAAATGCCCGAACTCCCGGCCCAAAAACGCTCGCGATTCATCGCCGATTACGACCTCAGCACACAGGACGCCACCGTCCTCTGCGCCGACCGCGCCACCGCCGCCTATTTCGAGGAAGCACACGCTGTTTACCCCAAAAACCCAAAGATCCTCGCCAACTGGGTCATCAACGAACTCTTACGCGAAGTCCGCGGCGACCAAACGCTCGAAAATAT
>JBEBSM010000138.1:0-9000 GCA_040394315.1 Lujinxingia vulgaris | reverse complement strand
GTTTTCAATCGCAAAAAACCACCGGAAGCTTTGAGCAATTGAGCTCAGCCGGGATGACCTCGCCTGGTTTTTTGCAGCCCGTCTTCGCAAAGCAAGCCAACCCGTTATCGCCGAGTATCATTGCGAAAATACGCATTCGATACATTATTGCGGCAACATCCTGCGGTGCGGTACTGGGTTTTCTCTTCGGAATCCTGAACACGCTCATGCAAGGTTGGGAAATCAACCAGGGCACGCCCCAACTCATGATAATGGTCGGACTTCTCTCAATCGCATTCGGCGTAATTGCCTATTTTCGCAAGGATCGCATCGATGAGTTATTGGCACAGGCGAACCTTCAAGACGTAATTGATTTTCTCAACCGTCCTGCATTGACGATGCCGAAAAACAGCGCGCCACTAAACGTCCCAATGCCTGGTTTTCAACCGCCCCCCAACGCCATTTATCCGAGAAGTCCGTCGGGAACCTTTCAAACTACAGATCCCGACCGAACCGACGAAATACCAATTCTTTAATTCGTCGCCACACAAATTATTTCAGAGAAAACGGCACCTCAGGCACCTGTCGCTCACCGTATAAAAAGCTGTACGTCCAAAAACTCGTCAAAACGCGCTTTGTGTAATCGCGCGTCTGACCGTATGGAATATCTTCCACCCACAAATCCAGGGGCAAGTCACCACGCTCATTTAGCCAGCGAGAAACATTGCCATGTCCGCCGTTATAGCCTGCAATAATAAGCGCTGGATGACCTTTAAGCTGACCCGAAAGCTCGGCCATGTATCCCGTTCCCAGTCGAATATTGATGGTAGGATCAAACAACTGCGAACTAGATAACTCTCCAAATTTGTCTGTGCGCGCTACATTTTTTGCGGTCGGTTCCATAAGCTGCAATAGCCCACGGGCGTTCGCCCAGCTTTCAACACGTGGATTAAAGCCACTTTCCTCACGCATGATGGCATAGACCAGTTCCATCGGTATTTTTCGTGCAGTCGCCCATTCATTTACCAACGGTTTAAAGGGTGTCGGAAACGCGACTTCCCAACGTGCACGCGTCGCGTTGTCGGGATATCCAGTTACCCAGTTTTCGATCGAGCGACGCGGGATATCGTGCGAGATCGGATACGCCTGCGCAGAATCCAACAAATAAGCGAGTGCCCACAGGGTGTCCGGTTCTTTTGCATGCAAACTTCTCAGCGCGCTGAACTCTTGACGCGCAAGATCCGTCAAGCCGAGTGACAGCAGAATACTGCCCTTCTTAAAGTTATCTTCCTCGCGCAATGCCGCCGGAATTTTAATCTTTTCCGGCGCATCAATCTCTTTAAAAGCGTTTTTACAGAGCTGCTGATTTTGCCCACATATATCCAACTTCGAATCTGACGGGTTTGTCGCTCCCAATAACTCCGCGCGGCGATTGAACGCGAGCAGTGCATAATAAGTGGTTGGATAGGTTGTAATCACGCTGGCATAGGACTTTTCTGCCGTTTTGGGATTACCGGAAAACTCCTGAGCACGAGCGCGGAAATAATGGAGGCGGCCGCGCGTATAAAGGTCGTCTTCACCGGTTTCTTTTAGCGCGTCGACATACTCGATGACGCCTTTATAATTTTTGGTCTCAAACATTTCGCGCACAAGAAGCCAGTGCGCGTCTGTCGCCATATCGCCGTTCGGATAACGCTTAACCTGGTCACGCAAAAGCGTGCGCGCTTCCTCGTTTTTACCGTCTTCGCGCAATATACGCGCCGAGAAATACATCGCATCATCGGCAAAGGAGTGCTTGGGGAAATCAGTCCAGATCCGTTTAAACACGACACGTGCTTCCGCGCGCTGATTGCTGTTCCACAAGCCTCGCCCGCCCAGATACAGCGAGCGAAGCTCAAAATCCGTTCCCTTACACTCTTTGATCACGCGATCGTAAACAGGCCCGCCATCCGTGTGCTGCCGAAGTTTTGTGTGACTTCGCGCGACCAAAAATAGCGCTTCGCACCGTTCCGGAGAACCTTTTTTCCAGCTTTCAGCTGCGGCCGACAGCTCGGGGATGAGCGTTTCACTTTTATGCTGGTCAAAATACACGCGATAACGCCTCATTTCCCGCTGCGGGCTTGAGGTTGCGCTAAATTTCGCGGCATTTTCCTTCTTGAGCTTTGGCATCAGCGCATCGAGTTTTTGGCGTGCGCTGCCGGAATGACTGGATAATGGAAACTCATCCCAGACCGCAAAATAATACTCCGCCGCCCCCTGCAAATCGCCCTTTTTTTCGAGTAATTTGGCAAGTGTCATGCGTGCTTCGACGGCTTCGGAACGGCTGGGAAATAGCTTGATATAGAGCGCTAAAATCTCGGCCGCCCGCTTTAAATCGTCAGGCGTTCCGGCTGCAATCAGGGCTTTTGATAAATCTGACAGACTGGACTGGTAAAGCAAACTTTCGGGCTTAATATACGCCGCATGAAGTGCAGCCTCATGATATTTCCCGTCCGCCTGGGCACTTCGGGCTGCATAATAATGAATATAATCATCAAGTTCACTGATTTTACCGTCTGCCAACGTCTGAAAAAGCGCGAGCGCATGCCCATGATGTCCTGCTTGATGAGCCACATAACCGGCAAGAAAACTCATGCCAGCCGATTGCGACACTTCGCCCGCGAGCGTTGCGCGCGTCAATTTTTGATGCGCTGCGGACCAATCTTTCGCTTCAACATCGGCGAAAACCGGCGCAAAATGTATGCCCGGATTTTCGATAAAATAAGGCGCGGATTTCGACCCGGCAAATTGAGGAATTACGCGAAACCGTGCTTCATCACCCGCGCTTCGAAGAACCTCGTTTGCACTCGAACCTGTCTTCGTGGCAGCCTTTTTTCTCTGCGCACTTACCGACACCGATCCCAACAAGACGGCCGCGCTCAAAAGACACCCAACCACAGTACTACGGCTCGAAACACGCATGATTCTTCTCATTCTCAACTCGCAATCCTTACGGATTTCGCTATAAATTGACTAACTTTCGTCCAGTGACGCTCGTCGTTTTCCAACGGCCAAGGCCTTTACACCTTTCTGCAACAGGTAATGAACGCTATGAAAATCCCACGTTCTTCCGGAATCATCCTGCATCCGACAAGTCTACCTGGTCCCTACGGCGTTGGAACCCTTGGTCGCGAGGCTCGTAAATTTCTCGATATGCTTGAGGCCGCCGGGCAACGCTGGTGGCAAATTTTGCCGCTCAACCCACCCGGCCACGGCGGATCACCGTATTCGGCGAGTTCTGCGTTCGCTGGCAATCCTGTTCTCATTGACCTCGAAGCCCTTGGCGACTGGTTAACACCTCAAGAACTCGCCGATTTTCGCGATCAGTGCAAGTTTTTTGCTGACGATAGCTTTGCCATCGACGAAGTAAGTGCTGCTAAATATTCATTGCTCCACACTGCATTTGAGCGCTGGCACCAGAATCCCGGCAATACTCGCAAGGATTTTGATACTTTTTGTGCAGCAGAGAAAGACTGGCTGGACGATTACAGCCTTTTTGTCGCACTCAAAGACGAAAACAACGGAAAATCATGGGATCAGTGGCCTGCACAATATGTTCGGCGCGAGCCCGAAGCGCTTTCGCAGGCGCGTGAGCGTTTGGCCAATAAAATTGCCGAAGTTAGCTATAATCAGTGGCTATTTTTTCGACAATGGCAGGCCTTGCGAAAAGACGCCGCCAAACGCGGTATCAAATTCATTGGCGACATTCCGATTTTTGTCGCGATGGACAGCGCCGACGTCTGGGCAAACCGCCGCTTTTTTGAGGTCGACCACAACGGCCACGCCGAAGCAATCGCCGGCGTTCCACCGGATTATTTTAGCGCAACAGGCCAACGCTGGGGAAATCCGCTGTATGACTGGGCTGAACTAAAACAAGATAATTACGCCTGGTGGATCGCGCGCGTTCAAAAGGTTCTTGATACCGTCGATCTGATTCGCATCGACCACTTTCGCGGATTCGCATCCTATTGGCGCATCCCATCCAGTGAACCGACTGCGATTCATGGAACCTGGATCGATGGTCCCGGCGATTCCTTTTTTAACGCAGTACGCGAAAAACTGGGCGACGTTCCATTCATCGCCGAAGATCTGGGATTGATCACGGAAGATGTTTTTGAGCTCCGTGATCGCCACCATTTACCCGGCATGAAAGTTGTTCAATTTGCTTTTGACGGAAACCCGGAACATCCGTTTTTACCTCATACCTATCCCAAGAATGCTGTGGCCTACACAGGCACACATGACAACGATACAACCCGAGGTTGGTTCAACAAGCTCGACGAGCTCGGCCGACATGGTGTTCGCAGCTATTTTAAGTCATCCGACGATGAAATCGTGCAAAAAATGATCGAATCCGTACTAAAAAGCCGCGCAGATCTGGTCATTTTCCCGGTCCAAGATGTTTTCGACCTCGATACCACCGCTCGAATGAACGTCCCTGGACTGGGCGAAGGCAACTGGTCCTGGCGTATGACCTCTGACATGCTTGAGCGCAAAGACGTCTGGAAACGCCTGTTATCCATGACACGCAATGCCGCCCGCTAACTTTCGCTTCACGGAGGAAACGACTGATGATCTTAAAACTAAATTGTGAAACCAGGGGTCAGGGACTCTACGAAATCACCGATAGGCTTGCCGACCTGGTCGAACGCTCCCTCAACAGCAACAACCAAAGCGAAGGTCTTTGCACCGTTTTTATCCAACACACATCCGCCAGTTTGACCATCCAGGAGAACGCAGATCCGTCCGCGCGCCGAGATCTGGAAAACTGGCTCACAAAGCTCGTCCCCGAAAACAATCCCGACTTCACGCACACCGCCGAAGGTCCCGATGATATGCCATCCCATATCAAAGCCGCACTCACTTCGACGACGCTTTCGATCCCCATTACCGATGGAAAACTCGCTCTCGGCACATGGCAAGGCGTTTTTGTCTGGGAACACCGGCACGCCCCCATGAACCGCCGCATCGTCATACATATCGGCGCCTGACTACCGGCATTACATGAAGTTTTTTCGACCACTCGCTGCAGAAAACGGCGCTTCACAAGCAGGAGCGCCGACTTCCTTTCGGAAAAATTCGTTTCCGCTCCTGTAAATACAATCGCCCTTTCTAAAAATAATTCTGGGGAAGTATCATTGTCAGCCATGGCGTTGCACCATTTTGCGTGCGCGCATTTCATTACACACTAGACAAATTTTGAGTCTTTCCAATAAGCTGACACGCCGACGTCGCGTATTAATAAGCCGAACGCCGCCTCATTTATGCAACTATCCCCCCGCATACACCCTTCCTAAAAGTTCACAAACCGCCAATGCAATATAAATCCTGGCTATCCCTACGCTTCAGCGCGTTTCAGCAGTGCTTTTTGGTGGGTATTCTCGCCCCCTCCACAGCACACTTTCTTGTGCTCAAAACGATTCGCATTATTGAACGTGGCGATCTCAATGGCGTTTTGCACCTGCTCGACCTTTTTAAATCCGAAATATTGTTTCTATCAGGCTTTGCTGTTTTGGGCCTAATGCTGCTTACGATCTCTAATCAAAAGCATGTCCAACGCCTCGTTTTGTTTGGACTACAGCTTGGCGCACTGATCATCAGCTTTACCGATTTTTCGGCGCATCGCTTCTTTCAAAGCACGGGCTCCACCCTGGACTTTCAACTTCTCAGTCTGGTGTTTGGTAGTTTTGACGACATCTGGCAGGTAATCTCCAATGAATTTCAATTTACCAAAGTCTTACCGTTCGGTTTATATACAATTATTTTGATGACGTTGCCCTGGCTATTGCTACATTTTACCGCACGAAAAGCGACGAAATCATCAACAGACGCCGACGCTACAAAAAATAAAAACCACTCCGTTCAATGGTTGCTCGGATCTGCCGTCTTTGCAGCCATACTGGTCGCGATCGCTACAATTCCACCGTTTTTAGACACGAATGTTCCGTTCTCACGTGCATCGATCATCAATATCGTCTTGTCTGGCATGCCCATAGAAGGAGATTACGACAAATCAGCGTCTAAAAGACTCGCGCTAACTACGCTAGAGTTAACGCCTCAACCCGCCCAAACTACAAAAAAAAACGTTGTAATTGTCGTATTAGAATCTACCCGCGCACGCAGCGTTTCGGTCTACAATGATGCGCTCTCCACAACACCTTTTCTGCAATCACTGGCCTCAACAAGTCTTGTCGCGGAGCGTGCGTACGCAGTCGTACCACACACCTCAAAAGCACTCGTTGCAATCCTGTGCGGAATCGAGCCGCAGCTCAGCATGGCCATCACAGAAGCCTTGCCCGCAGGCCTGCCTACGCGATGCCTCGCTGAACTTTTGTCTGAACAGGGCTACGATACCGCGTTTTTTCAATCCGCTACGGAAAACTTTGAAAACCGCCGTCAGCTCGTCAATAACATGGGCTTTGAGAACTTCGTTCCGATAGAAACGATGAAGCAGGAAGGTTTCGAGCGTACAAACTATTTTGGGTTTGAAGACAATATTATGCTCAACCCGAGCAAAGATTGGTTAAAAGCTCGGCAAAATAAGCCATTTCTGGCGACCTATTTAACGCTAACTCCACATCATAACTACAAGACGCCGAAACATCATAAGATGGAGACGTTTTCTAAGAAGAAAGATCTGAATAAATATCTCAATGCGATCAATTACACCGATAGTTTTGTAGAAGAAATTATTTCTCAATACAAAAAGCTTGGCTTATACGAAAACACTATCTTCGTATTTGTCGGCGATCACGGAGAAGGTTTCGGTGAGCATGGTCGTAATCAACATGACAATGTTATTTATGACGAAGGAATTCATATTCCTCTCATGATCCACGACCCAGAAAACCCGCAAGGGCTTCGGATCGACAACGCTGTAAGCCAGATTGACATCATCCCGACGCTGCTCGCGCGGCTTCACTTTGACGTGCGCAATGCAGAGTTACCCGGAATAAATATGATGCAATCTTCAGAAGATCGCCGTGTTTTTGCTCACTGCTGGTTTGAAAAGCGTTGCATGACAAGTGTGTCAAAAAAGGACAAATACATTCATCATTTCAACACGCAACCTGATGAACTCTATGACATGAATACAGATCCGCTTGAAACCAATAATATCGCGTCAACGAGTTCAAATATGGCGCAATATGCGAGCGCTACAAACGCCTGGAGATTTAACGTGATGGCGATGCACAAACACCATCACAATCAAAATCTTGATCTATTTGTATTCGAGACAGCCCCACCTTTTGACCATCCTATCGACGCCACCTTTGGCGATTACGTCCGTCTGGTCGGTTACTCCCTACAGCCTGCAACACTGCGCCCCGGTGAGCGTGTTAAAATAACTTATGTTTTCAACACAATTAAGACCGTTCCTGACAATTGGAAGCTGTTTGTGCATGGCGATGGCGCTCAAGACCGAATGTTAATACTCGATCATATCCCTGCCAATGGAATGCATCCCGTGAAGGACTGGATGCCCAACAAGTTCATTGAGGATGAACACTAAATAGATATTCCGTCGAACTACAAAAGCGACTCTATAAAGATCATGGTCGGTTTTTTCCACCCCAAACAGGGGCGCGCTTCGGTTACTGGTTCAATACCGATGGATAAGGTGGGCCGCGCCGAAGTCGTAGAAATTCCGATAATTCGCTGATTCGATTGGTATTTTCAGCATAGAAACCGTCGCAACCCTCCTACGTATTTGACAATTCACTACGTCTTTATGTACACAGCCGCTGGTAACCTCCGGGTTCTCGACACGTATTTTTAGTTTTTTCATTTTCCAAACGCTCGGCGTGTCGTCACAAAACCATTAATTTCGTCTTTGAATTCATTGTTTATCAGTATTGGAGTATGAAATGCGTAAATGTTTACTCACAGGCGTTATTCTCGCCACGACCCTGTTTTCCGCTAACTCTTTTGCGCAAGGTGTCGCGAAAATCGTTCCCGAAGGCGACATTGAAGGAGCCATTAAAGAAGAACTGCAGGGCAGCAAAGTCGATGGTTTCTTGCGTGTTGGCGCAAACTTTAACCTCGCGTCCAACAGCCATGTCGTCGGACAGGTCGATGGTTTTTCTACGCTTTTCGGCCTCAACCTCCAGGGTGGAATTGATTACCTCTGGGGCCGTCACGCAATTCGCAACACGTTGACGATCAATGAAAGCTGGGCAAAAACACCCGTCATCGATGAATTCATCAAAAACGCCGACAACGTCGCCGTGGAAAGTTTGTACAATTACTTCTTCCTCGAATGGGCCGGTGCATTTGGTCGTTTCAACATTGATACCGCGTTGTTCTCGTCCGAAGCCGTGACGTCCGAACAAACCGATTATCTGATCACACGGCTTGATGGCACGGTTACAAGCACGCAATCCGACCGATTGCGTATGTCGGAAGGTTTTGAGCCGCTCACCCTTGCTGAATCCATCGGTATTTTCGTAGAGCCGACCAGCTCCCCGGCTTTTGCAACGTCGATTCGACTCGGTTTTGGTGCGCGCCAGACTTTCGCAAAAGGCGTACTCTCAAACCAGGAAGACAAAAACACTCCTGAAGTCGATCTGATTGAGCTGGACGACGTTATGCAGGGCGGTCTTGAAGCATTTGCCGGCGTTCGCGGTAAATTCAAAAACAGCCGTGTGAACTATGAAGCCGGCGTAGCGGCATTGCTCCCGTTCTTTAATAATGACGATTCCAATCGTAGTGCGATCGATTTGACCCGCATCGCCCTGGTTGCACAGGCAAGTACAAATGTATTTACCTGGGCCGCTCTGAGCTATCAGCTTAGCGTGACCAGCGATCCTCAGTTGCTCGACGAAATTCAGGTTCAAAACGGATTGCTTTTGACCTTCCAGTACACGCTGGTGGAGCGCGAAAAAGGCATTCCAAGCGTAACGACCGAGCAATTGCTCGAGGAATCTCAGAAACGCGCTGCCGCTGCTGAAGAACGTGCCGCCGAAGCCGAAAGAACTTCCG